>JACDAP010000008.1 GCA_013695395.1 Solirubrobacterales bacterium | reverse complement strand
CGCAGCGACCAGAAGTCGCTCACCTGATCACCGGCCCAGAGGATCCCGTCGACCTGCTGTCCCGCCCAGCCGGAGCGCCCGAAGAGCACCCCGCGGCCCGGGCCGTGCACGTCGTCGAGCGCGGCCTGCATCGAGCGGCGGTACATGGCGCCGACCCGCCAGGCGGTCTCCGCGCTGCTCGTGCCGTCGGCGAAGCGCACGTCGTCCGGGAAGTAGTAGCCCTCGCCGTCGTCGGCCTTGATCCCCTCCACGCCGAGCCGCAGGACCGAGCGGGCCTGCTCGCGCCACCACTCCTCCGCCGCGGGTGAGGTGAAGTCGATCGGGGAGCCGGTGCCCATCCACCAGCGGGCGCTGTAGGAGGACCCGTCCGCGGCCCGCACGTAGTGCCCTTGCGCCTCGCCCTCGGCGTAGTTCGTCGCCGGCGCCCGGTGGAGCCGCCGCGAGCCGGGGTCGGGCGGGATCTGGCCGTCGAGCGAGTCGGTGTTCGTCCACGGCACCACCCAGACGACCGTCCGGACCCCGTCGGCGCGCATCCGCCGCACCATCCCCGCGAAGTCCGGGAACTGGTGTGGGTTCGGGATCCAGGTGTTGTAGTTCGTCTCCCAGGGCGAGTCGAGGACGACCGCGTCGAGGGGGATGCCGTGCCAGCCGCAACCGGTGAAGTCCTCGAGCACATCGTCCTGGTGCTCGTAGACGTCGCGGGACTTCCAGAAGCCGTAGCCCCACTCCGGCTGCACGGTGGGCATCCCGGTGAGATGCAGGTAGCGGCGCAGCCGGGCGGCGGGGGTGGGGGCGGTGAGGACGTGCGCGCGGAGGGGGCCGGCGTTGGCGCGGGTGCTCACCGCGTAGCGCTCCTGCTTCTCGCCGAGCTCGAAGCGCGTGCCGTTCGCGTGGGTCTCGAGCCAGAGCGCGTAGCCGCGGGAGCTCTGCAGCCACGGCGCGGGCGCGTAGTCCCCCTGCGGGATCCCGCCGAGCTCGAGCATGTCCGGCGGGCAGTCCGGCCCGGCGTAGACCCGGTCGGCGCCGAGCTGCATCGCCCGCCCGTGGTGGTCGACGCTCGCGTGGTGGCGGGCCCCGAGCCCGCCGAAGCGCTCCTCCGGCCGCTCCCCCCACTCGAGGCCCAGGCGCAGCGGCGCGTCCTCGGCGGAGAGCTCGAAGAGGACGTGGTCGGGCTCGGGGACCGTGATGCGGAGCTCGGCGTGCCGGCCGCCCTGGAGGCGGAGGGCGAGGACGAGCCCGTCGGCGAGGTGCTCGGCGACGCTAGCGCTCACCGCGCGCTCCGGGAAGCCGAGCTCCTCCCGCGCCATCACGCCCTCGGTCAGCTGCAGGAAGCGATCGTGGACCTCCCCGTCGACTGCCCAGACGTGGGCGCCGCGCAGCAGCCGCCGCCACTTCGCGCCACCGTCGCGGGGGGTGAGCCTCCGCAGGTCGATGCGCAGCGGGCGCAGCGAGATCTCCAGCCGCACGGTGCCGCGCTCGAGCTGCGCGCGCTCCCGGTCGGTGCTCAGGATGGCGGGCATCCGGCCTTCATTCCACACGCGTCGGACGGACTCGGGCGGTGGTAACGGGACGGTCACATCATGTTGGCCGTGCGGTCACAAATGACGTTGATTTGCAGGCCAGATTGGCTCAGGACAGATGAACCGGACTTGAGAGAACGGGAGCACCGATGACGCCCCAGACGAGCAGCCGCGCCGACCTGCACTGCCACTCCACCGCCTCCGTGCTGAGCAAGCTCGGGGTGCAGACCTCGCTCGGCCTGCCGGAGTGCGCCACGCCGCCCGAGGACGTCCTCGAGCTGGCCGAGCGCCGCGGGATGGACTTCATCACGATCACCGACCACGACACCATCGCCGGTGCCCTCGAGATCGCAGACGATCCGCGCGTGTTCCTCAGCGAGGAGCTCACGGTCGCCTTCAAGGGTGAGCCCCAGCACGTGCACGTCCTCTGCTACGGGATCACCCCGGACGACCACGAGTGGCTGCAGGCGAGTAGCGGCGACGTGGAGGCCTGCGCCGAGTACCTCCACGAGCACGAGATCGCCACCGCGCTCGCGCACCCCTTCTACGCCGTGGAGGCGCCGCTCACCCCGCGTCACCGCCGGCGCCTGGCGCAGCTCTTCCCGGTCTGGGAGACGCGCAACGGCTCGCGGGCCAAGGAGCTGAACGCGCCGGCCGCGATCTACATCGAGACCCACGGCGGCACCGGCGTCGGCGGGACCGACGACCACGCGGGCGTCGACATCGGCCGCACGTTCACCGAGACGCCCTACGCGACCACGCCGCAGGAGTTCCTCGCCCACGTCCGCGCCGGCCGCGCGGTCGCCCGCGGGGAGCAGGGCTCCGCCGCCAAGTGGGCGCACGCCGCGATGGGCCTCGCCACGCGGGCGCTCGGCCAGGGCGCGATCGGTGCGAAGCCGAACCCGCAAGCGGTGTTCAAGATGATCGAGCGCGTGATGCTCGAGGGCGACAAGCGCTCGGGCACCGCGACGAACGACCTCGGTCCCGAGGACGCCCGCGCCCTGCTCAACGCCTGGCTCGAGGCGACCGACCTGCGGCTGAGCGAGGTCGAGTTCCTCGCCTACCTGCAGGACGACGACTTCTCGCACGCCGACCTCTTCCGCCGGGCCCGGCGCGCGCATGAGCGCAAGCTGACGCGTGCGGTCGACGAGGTCGTCACGCAGACGACTGCGGCCACGCCGGACTACATGAAGGCCGCCTCGGGGCTCTTCGACGCCTGCGTGGCGGCGATCCCCTACGCGCCGGCCGCCGCCTTCCTCGGCAAGGAGAAGAGCAAGCTCGTGCAGCGTGAGGGCGAGCGGCTCCGGGTCGCCCTCGTGGCCGACGGGGTCGGCGGCATGCACGGGGTCACGCACACGCTCGACGAGATCCGCGAGCGCGGCGTCCCCGGCTTCGACGTGGAGATCATCGGCACCGACCCGAACGTCGACCGCCGCCTCTCCGCCGTGGCCGAGGTCGACATCCCGTTCTACGCCGGCCTGAAGGTCGGGGTGCCCTCCCTGCCGGCGATCGTCGAGACGCTCGCCGAGGGCCGCTACGACCTCGTGCACCTCTGCTCGCCGGGGCCCTCCGGCGTGGCCGCCGCGGTGATCGCCAAGGTCATGGACCTGCCGATCCTCGGCAGCTACCACACCGAGCTCGCCGCCTACGCGGGGCTGCGGGCGAGCGACCCGAAGCTCGAGCTCTACGCCCGGATGGCGATCGGAGCCTTCTACGGCCAGTGCGCTCACGTGCTCACGCCGAGCCCGCAGAGTGACGACGTGGTGCGGGCCATGGGGATCGCCGAGGAGAAGATCGGCCGCTGGGATCGCGGCGTCGACCTCGGCCGCTTCGACCCGGCCAAGCGCTTCGAGGGCCTCTGGGGTCCCGAAGGCTCCTTCAACGTCCTCTACGCCGGCCGGCTCACGAAGGAGAAGGGCGTGGACCTGCTGGCCGCCTCCTTCCTCAAGGCCCGCGAGCGCGACGAGCGCCTGCACCTGGTCCTGGCCGGCGGCGGCCCCGAGGAGGGCCAGCTGCGCTCCGCCCTCGGCGAGCACGCGACGTTCCTCGGATGGCTCGAGGGCGAGGAGCTCGCCACGGTGTACGCGAGCGCCGACGCCTTCCTCTTCGCCTCCCGCACCGACACCTTCGGGCAGGTCCTGCTCGAGGCGCAGGCCTCCGGGCTGCCGGTCCTCGCGGTCGCCGAGGGCGGGCCGCTCTCGATCGTCGAGGACGGCGTGACCGGGCTGCTCCGCGAGCCCTGGGCCGGGGCGATGGCCGAGGCCCTGGTCGAGCTCGCCACCCAGCCGCTGCTGCGTGAGCGCCTGCGGACCTCGGCGC
>JACDAP010000637.1 GCA_013695395.1 Solirubrobacterales bacterium | reverse complement strand
CGGGCGGGGAAGGGCTCGAGCCCGGTGACGCGTCGCGCCCGATCCTCGCCGACGTCGCCAGCGGCAAGGTCGCCGTCGTCCTCTTCTACAACGCGAAGGGCGCCGACGACCGTGCGGTGCGGCGCGCCCTGAAGGGCGTCGACCGCTTCAAGGGCCGGGTCCGTGTGCGACAGGTGCCGATCGAGCGCGTCGCCGACTACCCCGCGATCACCCAGGGTGCCCCGGTCACGCAGGCCCCGACGCTCCTCGTCATCGACACGCAGAAGCGCGCGCGCCGGCTCGTGGGCTACCAGGACACCCGAACGATCCAGCAGCTCGTCGGCGACGTCGGAGGCGCCGGATTCCTGGGGAGCGCCGTCGCTCGCTACCGGGAGCGGATCCTCACCATGTGCGAGCGATTCGATATCGGCACCGACGCGACCATCGTCGCCACCACGGGCGACCTCGACTCCGTCTTCTCCGGGATCCGCGCGGAGGCGCTCGACGTGCTCCGAACCGTGCGCGCACTCGATCCTCCACGCGGGTTCTCTGCCTTCCAGAGCAGCTACATCCAGCAGCTGGAGGAAGCGGCCACAGTGTTCGATCGCGCGGCCCGCGCAGAGCGCCGCAACCGAACGGGTCGGCGGAAGCTCAGCTCCGAGTTCGCCGGACCCGACCCCGAGGGCGAGCGGTTTGACCGGCTCGCCCGGGCGCGCGGTCTTCAGGCGTGCTTCTGAGGCCGGTCCGCGACCATCCGCTTCGGACACCAGGATGTTGCCATCCTGGGAAACCGGTGCGACACTCGTTGGCGTGAGTGACGCCCAGGACGGGTTGAACCGCCGCGCTCTGCTGGGCGCCGCGGCCGCGACCGGAATCGCTGCAGCCCTGCCCCGTGAGGCGCAGGCGAGCACCAGGAAGACGACGACGAAGCGCTCGCGGCTGCCGCGGACGGCCGAGGTCGTCGTCGTCGGCGGCGGCTTCTCGGGTCTCGTCGCGGCGCTGCGCCTCCAGGACGCGGGCAAGGACGTCGTGCTCCTCGAGGCCTCGACACGCACCGGCGGCCGCGTGCTCAACGAGGACATCGGCGACGGCCAGGTCGCCGAGGCGGGCGGCACCTACGTGGGCCCGACGCAGAACCGGATCCTCGCGCTCGGGGAGGAGCTCGGGGTCCCGACCTTCAAGGCGTACGCGAAGGGCGACAACGTCTACATCAAGGCGGACGGGAGCGCCACGCGGTACCAGGGCACGATCCCCCCGCTCGACGGGCTGACGCTCGCGGACGCCGCCCTCCTGCAGGAGAACCTGAACGCGATGGCGGCGGCGACGCCGGTCGACGCGCCGTGGGAGGCGGAGAAGGCGGGTGAGTGGGACCGGCAGACACTCGATTCCTGGCTGCGCCAGAACTCGCGCGACCCCGCGGCCCTCATCCGGGTCCTGGAGGCCTACCTGCACCCGACCTTCGGCGGCAACGCGCAGGACGTCTCGCTGCTCTTCGTCTCGTGGTACCTGGCGGGCGCGGGTGACGAGCGCAACGTGGGCACGTTCGACCGAAGCGCCGGCTCGGAGAACGCCGCGCAGGACTCTCGCTTCGTCGGCGGCTCGCAGCTGATCAGCGACATCATGGAGAAGCGCCTCGGCCGCCGGCTCTTCCTCCGCGCGCCGGTGCGCCGGATCCGCCAGCGCGGCAGCCGGGTCGAGGTCGTCTGCGACAAGGGCGAGATCCGCTGCCGCAAGGTGATCGTCGCCGTCCCGCCGACCCTGGCCGCGGCGATCGACTGGGACCCGATCCTCCCGCCCGAGCGCGCGTTCCTGCTCGCCCGCACTCCGATGGGCCGGCTGATGAAGTGCGACGCGATCTACGACACGCCGTTCTGGCGCTCCGACGGCCTGAGCGGCATGGGCGTCGCAGAGACGGGCGCGGTCCGCACCTCGTTCGACTGCTCGCCGCCGGACGGCTCGAAGGGCGTGATCCTCGGCTTCGTCGGGGGCAGCGGCTGGGATGTCGCGAGCGGCATGCCGCCAGAGCGCCGCAAGCAGCTCGTCCTCGAGAACTTCGCGCGGATCTACGGCCCGCAGGCGCTCAAGCCCGCCGGGTACTTCGAGCAGGACTGGACGCGCGAGCGCTGGATCGGCGGCGGACCCACGGGCGTCGGCGTCCCCGGGGCGCTCACCCAGTTCGGCCACTGGATCCGCAAGCCGCACGGGCGGGTCCACTGGG
>JACDAP010000636.1 GCA_013695395.1 Solirubrobacterales bacterium | reverse complement strand
GCTCCCCTTCCTGCCGCCCAAGGAGCAGGGACGTGCGAAGCGGGAGGCGACCGACGCGGCGAAGCGCTCCGCCCGACGCGCCCGGACCGACGCGCTCGACGAGGCGCTCCTGCTCGTCGCCCTCTGGTTCCGCGACGTCACGGTGGTCGCCGACGGCGCACCGGAGCACGCGCACGCGACCGACCGGCTCGCCGCGTTGGAGGAGGACGCCGCCGCGCTCAGGCGTTCCTCCCGGGCTCGCGATGCGGTTGTCGCCGTGGAGGAGACGCGGGCCGCGCTGCGCCTGGTCAACGCGACCGAAGAGCTCGCCCTGGAGGCGCTCGCCTACCGGCTCGAGCGGGAGCTCAACCTCAGCTGATGACGCCCGCGCCCGCGAGCGCGAGGACGGCCACGCCGATCGCGAGCCGGTAGCCGACGAAGACCGAGATCGTGTGGTTGACGAGGCGCAGCAGGAAGGCGATCGAGGCGTAGCCGACCACGAAGGCAAGCAGGGCAGCAAGCGCCGTGGAGCCGAAGCTCGCCCCGCCGCCCTCGCCGATCTTGCGCAGCTCGAAGAGGCCCGAGAGCACCACGGCGGGGATCGAGAGCAGGAACGAGTAGCGGGCGGCCGCCGTGCGTTCGAGGCCGAGGATCAGGCCGGCGGAGATCGTCGCGCCCGAGCGCGAGACCCCGGGGACCAGTGCGAGGGCCTGTGCGCAGCCGATCAGGATGCCGTCCCGCCGGGTCAGGCTCTCGAGGCTCCGCTCGCGCTGTCCCACCCGCTCGGAATAGAGCATCACGAAGGAGAAGACGATCAGCGCGCCCCCGATCAGGTAGAGGTTCCGCGCGCCGTCCTCGATCTGGTTGGAGAAAGCGAGGCCGACCACGGAGATCGGGATCGTGCCGAGGATGATGTACCAGCCCATCCGCGCGTCGAGCTCGGAGCGGAGCGCCGGCTCGCGCAGGGAGCGCAGCCAGGTCGTCGCGATCCGCCACAGGTCGGCGCGGAAGTACACGAGCACCGCGAGCATCGTCCCGACCTGCACGACGGCGGTGAAGGCTGCGCCCGGGTCCTCCCAGCCGAAGAAGGCGGGAACTATGCGTAGGTGGCCGGAGCTCGAGATCGGCAGGAACTCGGTGAGCCCCTGGACGATCCCGAGGACGATGGCTTGGAGGGCGTCCATGGGCCGCGGGAGGGTAGTCGCTCACCGTGAACTCAGCCTGGACGCCGGCCGGCGCCCGTCAGCGGCCGGTGCCGAAGACCTGTGTGTAGTACCGCCTGTATGCGCCGCCGGTCGCGAAGCCGGTTCCGATCGAGGTGTAGTCCGGGTCGAGGATGTTCGCCCGGTGCCCCGAGGACTTGAACCAACTGCGGCACGTCGCGCTGCTGGTGCGGCGGCCCGCACCGATGTTCTCCCCGACGCGCTTGCCGAAGTGGTCGGTGTACCGCGCGACGCGTCTCGCGACGCCGCGACCGGCCGGGTCGGTGTGGTCGAAGAAGCGCCGTCGTGCCATGTTGCGCGACTGGAACCGCGCCGCCTTCGCCAGGGAGGGGCTGTAACGGAGTGGTTCGAGCCCCTTGCTGACACGCAGCTGGTTCGCACACGTGCGGATCGCCCGTTCCTTCGCCTTCATCCGAGCGCGGCTCGCGGCACCTGCATCGGGAATCGGACCCGCGATCGCCGTCACGACCAGCACCGCGACGAAGCCAAGGGCAGCCGCCGCGGTGCGAGGGGTGTAGCGAGGCAGAGCCCGCGGATAGCCGCGAACGCGCATTCACGGAGTCAAGCAGACCGATCGAAGTCGAGGACCGCGGACACCACTACGGCCCGGCGATCGGCCCCAGCCGCGGCGTCAGGTCGTAGGTCTCGAAGGCACGGAACGCGTGGAAGAGCCGGTGCTCGGGACCGTGGAAGTCGGCCGAGCCGGTGCTCAGCAGACCGAGCTGCTCGCAGTGGCCGGCGACCAGGCGGGTCTGCGCCTCGGTGTGGGTCGCGTAGAAGCACTCGACCCCGTCGATGCCCATCGCGGCGAAGCGGTCGACAGTGTCGAGCACCTCGTCGTCCGAGTCGACGTCCCAGAACGGGTGCGCCCAGACGGCGAGGCCGCCCGCGGCGTGGATCACGTCGATGGCCTCCTGCACGGTCGGGCGGGTGCGGCGGCGGTAGCCCGGGGTGCCGGGGATGAGGTAGGCGACGAGCACCTGCCCGGCGTCGGTGAGGCCCTCGTCCTCGAGTCGCGCCCGGTTGTCGGGGTGGTCGAAGACCGCGCGGGCCAGATGGGGACGCCCGACGGGGGAGCCCTCGGCGGCGCGGGCGTCGACGGCGGCCCGCTCGAGCGCGAAGCCGCACTCCTCGAGCGCCTCGAGCATCCGGCCGCCGCGGACGTTGCGGTCCTCCCGGAACTCGCGCAGCGTGGCCAGGAACGTCTTCGACGTGTGGTCGACGAGGTAGGCGCAGATGTGGAGGTCCTCGTGGGGGCCGTCGAGGGCGGAGATCTCGGCGCCCGGCACGACCGCGATCCCGTGCTGCGCTCCGGCGCGCAGGGCTTCGGCGACGCCGTCGACCGCATCGTGGTCGGTGAGGGCGAGCCTCTCGACGCCGGCGGCAGCGGCGGCGGCCACCACCTCGGCAGGGGGAAGATCACCGTCGGACCAGAGGGAGTGGGATTGCAGATCGAAGGTGGGACGCATCGCAGGTAGAACTGATCGTATGCCCGCGGCCCGTGGGCTCGAGATGTCGTCGGCTGACCACTCACGGCCCCATGTCCCACCACATCGTCCTCAGCTGGTTCGCTCACAAGGTCTACCGGCGTCGGTGGATCGGCAAGCACCACCGCAAGCTCTCGGCTCAGTCGGAGGCGGCCGCGACGTTCGGCCTCGTGATGCTCACTTGAACAAGCGGCACTGGGTCACGATCACGACTGGTCCGCCATACCGATCGCGGCCTCGTGGACGACAGCTACGCGCTGGTCGCACCGAAGCAG
>JACDAP010000629.1 GCA_013695395.1 Solirubrobacterales bacterium | reverse complement strand
TCAACGTCCCGATCGGGATCGGCGCGGCGCTCGCCGCGCTGCGGATCCTCCTGGCCGAGCAGGACGCACGCCGCGGTCCGCACGGCCACTTCGACGTCGCCGGCGCGGTGAGCGTCACCGCCGGCCTGGTGGTCCTCACCTACGGCATCGTCGGCTCGGAGGAGTACGGCTGGGCTTCAGCCCGCACGCTCGGCCTGCTCGGCGGCGGCGCCGTGCTGCTGGCCGCCTTCACCTACATCGAGAGCCGGCTGGCCGAGGCGCCGCTCATGCCGCTGCGGATCTTCGCCTCGCGCGCGCTCACCGGCGCCAACGTGGTGATCCTCTTCATGGGCTCCGCGGCGTTCGCCATGTGGTATTTCGTCTCCCTCTACCTCCAGGAGGTCCTCGGCTTCAGCCCGATCGAGGCCGGGCTCGCGTTCCTGCCGATGACCCTCGCGGTGGTGGTGAGCTCCCAGCTCGCCTCCCGCGCGGTCAGCCGCTTCGGCCCCGGGCCGGTCCTGGTCGGCGGGATGAGCTCGATCGCGCTCGGCATGCTCCTGTTCAGCGGGGTCTCGGCGAACGGCAGCTGGGCCGCTGACGTCCTCGTGCCGTCGCTCTTCGCGAGCGCGGGGATCGGCTTCTCCTTCGTCCCCGTGACGATCGCGGCCACCGCAGGGGTGAGCGGTCCCGAGCAGGGGCTCGCCTCCGGCCTCGTGAACACCTCGCGGCAGGTGGGCGGCTCGCTCGGACTGGCGCTGCTCGCAACGATCGCGACCCAGCGCTCGGCCGATCTGGCCGGCTCGCTCTCGCGGGGCGCGGCGCTCACCGAGGGCTTCGACCGGGCGTTCCTCGTGGGGAGTGCGTTCGCGATGGCGGGCGCGGTCGCGGCGGCGGTGCTGCTGCTGCGTCGGCCCGGGCCCCAGGCCGCGGCCCTGGCGCCTGCGGGCTGAGCGCCGTCCGTTCCTGCGGCCGCCGCGGGTGCGCTCAGAGGTGCGCGGCGGCGGCGACCAGCGGCGAGGGCACGGCGAGGTCGAACGCCTCCGCGAGCAGCTCGTGAGAGCGAACACGTGCGGCGTGGTCGTAGGTGATGGTCACCGCCATGACCTCCTCGGCGCCGTACTCTGCGGCTCGCTGCTCGAGGCCCGCGTGCACCGCGCCGGGGGAGCCGACGACGCCGCGGCGACCGGCGTCCTTGCCCTCGCTCTTCAGGAAACGCAGCGCGGTCTCCACCGGTGGCACCGGGATGAGGCGCCCGCGCCGGAGCATCGCGAAGGTCATTTGCGCGCTGCTGGCGAGGCGCCGGGCCTCCTCGTCGCTCTCGGCGACGATCGTCCAGATCGCCGCGATCACCTGCGGGTGGGCGAGCCGCTCGCTTGGCTGGAAGCGCTCCCGGTAGAGCTGCGCGTTCGGCGCCGCATCGGCGTTGATGAAGTCCGCGACGGCGTAGGGGAGGCCGAGCTCGGCGGCCCAGATCGCGCTCTGCGCGCTTGAGCCGAGCAACCACGGCTGCGGCCCGTCGGCCCGGTCGGCGCCGCGGCCGGGGAGCGCGGCGGCCAGGCGGACGAGCGGGTGGCCGGCGGGGAAGTCGTCGTCGAGGTAGGCGAGCAGCTCGGCCAGCTGGCTCGTGAAGTCGTCGGGCAACCGGTGCTCGCGGTCACGCTGGAGCGCCTGCGTGGTCATCGGGTCGGTGCCGGAGGCGCGGCCGATGCCGACGTCGATGCGGCCGGGGAAGAGGCCGGCGAGGATCGAGAAGCTCTCCGCGACCTTCAGCGGCGAGTAGTGCGGGAGCATCACGCCGCCCGAGCCGACGCGCAGGTGCTCGGTGGCCGCGGCGAGCGGCCCGATCAGCACCTCCGGGCTCGCGCCCGCCAGCGACGGGCCGCCGTGATGCTCGGCCACCCAGTAGCGGTGAAAGCCGAGCGCGTCGACCGTGCGAGCGAGGTCGAGCGTGTTGTGCAGCGCCTGCGAGCCGGTGGAGCCCTCCGCGACGGGGGACTGGTCGAGGACACTGAGCCTGACGATCTCGGTCACACGATCGACGGTAGCGTTGGTCGGCCCCGCCGGGACCGGGGGGTTCGACGCGAAATGTCCCCGAAGCTGGGACAAACAACGTCGCACCCCTTGCCGGGGTCAGCCCAGGACGAGTTCGGCGACGGTCCGGAGCGTCGCCGGGT
>JACDAP010000599.1 GCA_013695395.1 Solirubrobacterales bacterium | reverse complement strand
GCCTGGCCGCGGGCGGGACGGACGCGGGGGCACCCGCGCCGCTGCCGCAGTACGGCCGCTCGTACTACGCGGGCTACCTGCTGGACCCCGACGGGTACCGGGTCGAGCTGGTGAGCGGCGCGCACTGAGCGACCAACCCTGTGCCCAGGGTCTCGGTATGCGAGACCGCGGGCGCAGGGTTGCCCGCAGGACGTTGATTCGGGGTCGTCGGATAGGGTCAGGTGGGTCCGCTTCCGCCCCTCACAGACCCTCAGGAGCCCCGCCACATGCCCGTACGCGTCGGCATCAACGGCTTCGGCCGCATCGGCCGCAACGTCTTCCGCGCCGCCAAGGCGTCCGGCGCCGACATCGAGTTCGTCGCCCTCAATGACCTGACCGACAACGCCACGCTGGCGCACCTGGTCAGGTACGACTCCACGCTCGGCCGCTTCGACGGCACCGTCGAGGTGACCGACACCGGCCTCGTGGTCGACGGCCACGAGATCCGCGTCTACGAGGAGCGCGACCCGGCGAACATCGACTGGGCGGCGCACGACGTCGACGTCGTCATCGAGTCCACCGGCTTCTTCACCAAGCGCGACGACGCCGCCAAGCACCTGGGCGGCTCAGTCAAGAAGGTCATCATCTCGGCCCCGGCCAAGGGCGAGGACCTCACGATCGTGCTCGGCGTCAACGACGACAAGTACGACAAGAGCGCCCACGAGGTCGTCTCGCTGGCCTCGTGCACCACGAACTGCCTGGCGCCGTTCGCCAAGGCGATCAACGACGCGGTGGGCATCGAGCACGGCCTGATGACGACGATCCACGCCTACACGGGCGACCAGCGCCTGCTCGACGCGCCGCACTCCGACCTGCGCCGAGCCCGCTCCGCCGCGATCAACCTGATCCCGACGAGCACGGGCGCCGCCAAGGCCGTCTCGCTCGTGCTGCCGGAGCTCGCGGGCAAGCTGAACGGCTTCGCGATCCGCGCCCCCGTCCCGACCGGCTCGGTCGTCGACCTCACCTTCCGCGCCGCGAAGGAGACGAGTGTCGAGGAGGTCAACGCTGCGGTGAAGGCCGCCGCCGAGGGCTCGATGCAGGGCATCCTCAAGTACACCGAGGATCCGATCGTCTCGACCGACATCATCACCGACCCGCACTCGAGCATCTTCGACTCGCTGCTGACCACCGTCATCGACGGGCGCCTGGTGAAGGTCGTCTCCTGGTACGACAACGAGTGGGGCTACTCGAACCGCGTGGTGGACTTCGCGCAGAAGATCCTGTGAGGACCCTCGACGACGTCGAGGTCGGCGGCAAGGTCGTCGTCGTCCGGGTGGACTTCAACGTCCCCCTGGACGGCGAGCGCATCACCGACGACGCCCGGATCCGGGCCGCGATCCCGACGCTCGACGCGCTGCTCGAGCAGGGCGCGGCCAAGCTCGTCCTGCTCGCCCACCTCGGCCGGCCGAAGGGCGCGCCGGACCCGGCGTTCTCGCTGAAGCCCGTCGCCGACCGGCTGGCTGAGCTGATGGAGGACGACGTCCACCTGCTGAAGACCCCGGAGGAGGAGTGGGGCGACGGCGACCGGCTGCTGATGCTGGAGAACGTCCGCTTCTTCCCGGGGGAAACCGACGACGACCCGGAGCTCGCGAAGAAGTACGCGGCGCTCGGGGACGTCTTCGTCGACGACGCGTTCGGTGCCGCGCACCGCGCCCACGCCTCCAACCACGGCGTGGCGAAGCTGCTCCCCAGCGCCGCGGGGCTCCTCCTCCAGCGAGAGGTCGAGACGCTCACCGGAATCCTCGCGAACCCCGGCCGCCCGATGGTCGCCATCGTCGGCGGCGCGAAGGTCACCGACAAGCTCGGCGTGCTCGAGCGCTTCCTCGAGATCGCGGACACGGTCGTGATCGGCGGGGCCATGTGCTTCCCGTTCCTCGCCGCGCAGGGCATCGGCGTCGGGGACTCGCTCTGCGAGGCCGAGGGCATCGAGCCCGCTCGCCGCGTGCTCGAGAACGCCAAGGAGGGGCAGCTGCTGCTCCCGACCGACCTCGTCCTCGGCCGCGAGTTCTCCGCCGAGACCGACGTGAAGGAGCTCGACGGGACCGAGGTCCCCGCCGGCTGGATGGGGCTCGACGTCGGCCCGAAGACCGCCAAGCGATACGCGCAGGCCGTGCTCGGCGCGGGCTCCGCGTTCTGGAACGGCCCGATGGGCGCCTTCGAGCTCGCGCCGTTCGCGGCGGGGACGAAGACCGTCGCCGAGGCGATGGCCGCGGCCGACGGCACCACCGTGGTCGGCGGTGGCGACAGCGCCGCCGCCCTGGCCCTGTTCGGCCTGGAGTCCCAGGTCACCCACCTCTCGACGGGCGGCGGCGCCTCCCTCGAGCTGATCGAGGGCAAGTCCCTCCCCGGAGTCGAGGTCCTCTCATGAGCAGAACCCCCCTGATCGCGGGCAACTGGAAGATGCACAAGACCGTCGAGGAGGCGGAGGACTTCATTCAGGGGCTGCTGCCCCGGGTGTACGCCGCCGACGGTGTCGACGTCGGACTCTGCGCCCCGTTCACCGCGTTGACGGCGCTGATCGACTCGACGCGGGGCTCCCGGGTCGAGGTCTACGCGCAGAACATGCACCAGGCCGAGAGCGGCGCCTTCACGGGGGAGATCTCCGCCGGGATGCTCGCCGAGCTCGAGGTCCACGGCGCCGTGCTCGGGCACTCCGAGCGGCGCGAGCACTTCGGCGAGACCGATGCGGCGCTGGCGGAGAAGGTCGTCGCCGCCTTGGGCGCCGAGCTGCGGCCGATCCTCTGTGTGGGGGAGAGCCAGGCCGAGCGCGAGGGCGGCCGGATGGAGGAGAAGCTCCGCACGCAGGTCACCGAGGGGCTCGCCAAGGTCCCCGACGAGCAGCTGGGCGACGTCGTGATCGCCTACGAGCCGATCTGGGCGATCGGGACGGGGCTGACCGCCTCGCCGGAGCAGGCCCAGGAGGCGTGCGCCTACGTCCGCTCCCTCGTGGCCGAGCGCTCCGCCGAGCAGGCCGAGCGGCTGCGGGTCCTCTACGGCGGCTCGATGAAGCCGGAGAACGCGGCCGAGCTGCTGGCGCTCCCCGATTGCGACGGCGGCCTGATCGGCGGCGCCTCGCTGGACCCGGAGTCGCTGGGCGCGATCGTCGACGCCGCGGGATGAGCCCCGAGAGCGGTGAGCTGCCGGGCGCCGGCGCGGCGGCCGCACCGCTCGCCTCCGGCGTCTGCCTCGTCATCCTCGACGGCTGGGGACTGGCCGAGCCCGGCCCCGGCAACGCCGTCTCGCTGGCGCACACCCCGGTCTTCGACGACCTGTGGGAGCGCTACCCGCACACGCAGCTGATCGCCTGCGGCGAGGCCGTGGGCCTGCCCGACGGGCAGATGGGCAACTCGGAGGTCGGTCACCTGAACCTGGGGGCCGGCTCGGTCGTCCGCCAGGATCTCACCCGGATCGACGCCGCCGTCCGCGACGGCGAGCTCGAGAGGATCGAGCCGCTCCGCGAGGCGTTCGAGGCCGCGACCCCGGACGGCGCCTCCGCAGCGGGACGCGTCCACCTCATCGGCCTGGTCTCCGACGGCGGCGTCCACTCCTCCGAGCGGCACGTCGAGGCGCTCGTGGCGCTCGGCGCCGAGATCGGGGCGCCTGAGGTGATCGTCCACGCCTTCACCGACGGGCGCGACACGCTCCCCACCGCGGGGGCCGGATACCTCGAGCAGCTCGAGGGCTGGTGCCGGGAGGCCGGGAACGCCCGGATCGGCACCGTCATCGGCCGCTACTACGCGATGGACCGCGACAACCGGGCCGAGCGGACCGCTGCCGCCGTGCAGCTCCTCCGCGAGGGGGTCGCGGAGCACCGCACGGACACCGCGCCCGAGGCTGCCCGCGCCGCCTACGCACGCGGGGAGACCGACGAGTTCATCACCGCGACCACGGTGGGGGAGGAGGCCCGGATCCGCGACGGCGACAGCGTCATCGCCTTCAACTTCCGGCCCGATCGGATGCGCCAGCTCACCGCCGCGCTCGGCCCCCAGGTCGCCCGCTACACCTGCCTGGCCGAGTACGACGAGACCCGGGACTATCCGGTCGCCTTCCCGCCCGACCGGCCGGAGATGACCCTCGGCCGGCTGATCGCGGAGACCGGGCGCCCGCAGCTGCACGTGGCCGAGACCGAGAAGTACCCGCACGTCACGTACTTCTTCAACGGCGGCGACGAGCAGCCGTACGCGGGTGAGCGGCGCGAGATGGCCCCGAGCCCGCGGGATGTGCCGACCTACGACCACAAGCCGCAGATGAGCGCCCGCGAG
>JACDAP010000574.1 GCA_013695395.1 Solirubrobacterales bacterium | reverse complement strand
GGGCTGCTCTTCGATCGCTTCCTGATCGTGTGGGAGGCGCTGTTGCGCGACGGTTTCCGGGCCCGCCTCGAGTACGCCGCCGCCGAGCGTCCCGCCCCGCCCGCGCTTTCACACGATGACAACAGCGACCAGGCGGAGGCCGCCGTACGGTCCGCGCCACCCGCCTCATGACCGAGCCTCCCGCCCAGCACCCCATCTCCACGGTCGGCCCCGGCCCGGTTCCCGCCGACATCCCGCCTGATCTGAGGGACCCGGCGCTCTACACGAACCGCGAGCTGAGCTGGCTGGCGTTCAACCAGCGTGTGATCGAGCTCGCCGAGGACCCGGCCCAGCCGCTCCTCGAGCGGGCCAAGTTCGCCGCGATCTTCACCTCGAACCTCGACGAGTTCTTCATGATCCGCGTCGCCGGCGTGCACGATCAGGTCGACGCCGGGGTGGAGAAGCGCGGCGCGGACGGCCGCTCCCCGGCGGAGGTGCTCCACGAGATCCAGTCGCGCGTCGACGGCCTGGTGGCCCGTCAGAGCCGCGTCGTCGACGCGCAGCTGCGGCCGGAACTGGCCGAGCATGGGGTCCGGATCATCTCGTGGTCCCAGGCCACCCCCAAGCAGCGCGCTGAGCTCGTGGAGCGATACCGCCGCCAGATCTTTCCGGTGCTCACGCCGCTGGCCGTCGGGCTCGGACGTCCGTTCCCGTACATCTCGAACCTGTCGCTCTCGCTGGCCGTCCTCGTCCGCGATCCGGTCGGAGGGGCGACGACCTTCGCCCGCGTGAAGGTGCCGAAGGAGATGCTGCCGCGCTTCGTCGAGGTCAAGGGAGAGGAGGAGACGACGACCTTCGTGCCGCTCGAGGAGATCATCGCCGCGAACCTCGAGTCGCTCTTCCCCGGCATGGAGGTGCTCGACACCGGCGTCTTCCGGGTGACCCGCGACGCCGACTTCGAGGTCTCCGACGAGGCCGACGACCTGCTGCAGGCCGTCGAGGCGGAGCTGCGCCGCCGGCGCTTCGGCGAGGTCGTGCGGGTGGAGGTCGACGCGCGGATGCCGATCGCCCTGCGCGACGCGCTCACCCAGGCGCTCGAGCTCGAGCCGCGCCAGCTCTACGCCGTCGAGGGGCTGCTCGACCTCGAGGACCTCTGGCAGCTCGTGAAGCTCCCCGGGATGAGCGAGCTGCGCGACGTGTCGTGGGCGCCCGTCACCCAGCCGCGTCTGCAGGGCGAGGACGGCAAGGCCGACGTGCTCGGCGAGATGCGCCGCGGGGACCTGCTCGTCCATCACCCCTACGACTCGTTCGCGAGCTCGGTGGAGCGCTTCGTGGAGCAGGCCGTCGGCGATCCGGACGTCCTCGCGATCAAGATGACGATGTACCGCACCGGGGAGGAGTCGCCGCTCGTCCCGGCGCTGATCCGGGCCTCCGAGCGCGGCAAGCAGGCGGTCTGCATGGTGGAGCTGAAGGCCCGCTTCGACGAGCAGGCGAACATCGGCTGGGCGCGCGTGCTCGAGGAGTCGGGCGTCCACGTCGTCTACGGCCACCCCGCCCTGAAGACCCACACAAAATGCATCCTGGTCGTCCGCCGGGAGGGCGACGGAGTGCGCCACTACGTGCACGTCGGCACCGGCAACTACAACGCCAAGACGGCACGGCTCTACACCGATTTCGGCCTGTTCACCTGCGACCCCGACCTGGGCGCCGACGTCGCGGACATGTTCAACGTCCTCACGGGCTTCGCGCGGCCGGACGACTTCCGGAAGGTGCTCGTCGCGCCCGCCCACCTGCGTGAGGGGCTCCTCGACGAGATCAAGGCCACCGTGGCGGCCAAGGAGCGCGGGGAGGAGGTGCGGATCCGGATGAAGATGAACTCGCTGGTCGACCAGCGCTCGATCCGCGCGCTCTACCGGGCCTCGCAGGCCGGCGTCCCGGTGGACCTCAACATCCGCGGGATCTGTTGCCTTGTCCCCGGCGTGCCGGGCGTGAGCGAGAACATCCGCGTGGTCTCCGTCGTCGGGCGCTTCCTCGAGCACTCACGGATCTACGCGTTCGACCGGGGCGAGGAGCAGCGGGTCCTGATCGGCTCGGCCGACCTCATGCCCCGCAACCTCGACAACCGCGTGGAGCTGGTGGCGCCGGTCGAGGATCCGGTGCTTCGCGACGACCTGCTCGACGCCCTCGACCGCTGCCTGGCCGACGACACCACGGCTTGGGAGCTCGACGGGGAGTGCGAGTGGACGCGGCGCGAGCGCTCCGCCTCCTCGCCACGGTCGTCGCAGGCCGAGCTGATGGAGCGCCACGCCACGCGGGCCGAGGTCCCGGTCGAGGAGTAGGCCGCGGGGAGTGCTCCGGGCTACTCCTGGACGCGCTCCGCGCAGGTCCGCATGCCGAGCCTCTTTGCGGCCTCGCCGGCGGCGGCCGCTCCCTCGTCGAGGCGGCCGGTGAGCTGGGCGACCCGCGCGTCGTCCCGCGCCTCGTAGGCATCGGCCAACGTGTCGGTCAGCGTGGCCTGACGGCGGGAGCGCGCGATCCAGGCGGCGATCTCGTCCTCCGCCTTGGGCGGCCGCTCCAGAGCCTCGATGCGATCGAGGGTCGCCCGTGAGACCGCTGCACTCTCCCGCAGGAGCGCGGCCGAGCGGGAGAAGACGGCGCGGGCGTCCCCGGCCGCACCCGCCGCGTCGAGCCGCTCGCGCAGGGCACGGAGCTTCGTGAGCTC
>JACDAP010000567.1 GCA_013695395.1 Solirubrobacterales bacterium | reverse complement strand
GCTGGCCCCCGATCGTCCGGAGCCCGAGCCGCAGACGGTCCGCGGCATCACGATCGTGCCCGGGCGCGGAGGGCACGTGCTCGTCACGCGCCGGCTCGACCGCGATCCGGCGGCCGCCGTGACGGAGGCGACCGCATGAGCGATCTCACCGCGCGGCTCATGCTCGCCGCCGCCACCCCCACGCCGACCGAACCCGACCCGGCCCTCGACGCGGTCGCCGACGCCGCCCTGCGGCAGTTCGAGCTCTTCGGCGTCACCCGCTCGACGATGGAGCAGATCTCCCGGCGGGCGAAGATCGCGCGGGTCACGCTCTACCGCCGCTTCCCGGGCAAGGACGCACTGGTCGAGGCGGTCATGCTGCGCGAGCTGCGCCGCTTCCTCGCCGAGCTCGACCGCGTCGTGAAGCCGCTCGACGACCCCGAGGAGCGGCTCGTGGACGGGTTCGTCTTCACGCTCGAGGCGATCCGCGGGCACCGCCTGCTCCAGCGGCTCCTGGAGAGCGAGCCGGAGGCGATTCTGCCGCACCTGACCACGCAGGGCGCACCGTTCGTGACCGCCGCCCGCGAGTTCCTGGCGGCGCGGCTGGCCGGCGATCTCGAGGACGACCGGACCCCGGCGGAGCTCGTCGCCGTCGCTGACGTCGTCGTGCGCCTGCTGCTCTCCTACCTGCTCACGCCACAAGCCCCGGTCGACCTCGACGATCACG
The DNA here is from genome assembly GCA_013695395.1 of Solirubrobacterales bacterium. Classification (GTDB taxonomy): domain Bacteria; phylum Actinomycetota; class Thermoleophilia; order Solirubrobacterales; family Solirubrobacteraceae; genus Paraconexibacter. Next base: position 3,322 of record JACDAP010000567.1, on the reverse strand, counting down.
AGACCGCGCGCGCGTTCGCACTGCGCTACCTGCGACCGATCCTGATCGGTGACGGCGCCTGAGGTCTCGCCCTACCGTGGGTCCGAGGACCCCGGAGGCCGAGCGCCCACCGCCCCCCGCCATCGGCGAGGTCGACCGCGCCGTGCCCACGCGCTGGCCGGACGGGTCGGAAAGGAAGTGGGCCTCCGGATCGCAATGCCCGAGCCGTAGGCTCCCGCCGCATGACACGTCTGGACGCGGCCCTCGGCGCGCACGCGTCGGTCATCCGCGACCTGCTCTCCGTGCTCGGCATCCGCCGCGCATCCCTCGTCGGGCACTCGCTCGGCGGCGGGATCGCGATGGTCTTCTTCTGGCAGTTCCCCGGGCGGGTGGAGCGGCTCGCGCTCGTCTCCAGCGGGGGGCTCGGCCCGGAGGTCAGCCCGCTGCTGCGCTCCGCCGCTCTGCCCGGGGCCCGTCTGCTGCTGGGCGCGGTGGCCAACCGGCGCGTCATCGAAGGGCTGCACGCGGACGGTACGCGACTGCACGAGCGGGGCTCCGGGATCGGTGTGCAACTGCAGGCGATCGCCCGCGCGATGCGCCCGCTGCAGAGCGCCGGCGCCCGCGACGCGTTCCTGCAGACGCTCCGCGCGGTCATCGATCAGCACGGCCAGCGGGTGAGCGCGAGCGACCGGCTCTACCTGCTCGAGGCGCTTCCGACCCTCATCGTGTGGGGCGAGCGGGACCACACCATCCCGATCGCCCACGGCCGGGCCACCCACGCCGCGATCCCGGAGAGCCGGTTCGTCAGCCTGCCGCAGGCCGCGCACTTCCCCCACCTGGAGGATCCCGCGGGGCTCGCCGACGCGCTCGAGGAGTTCCTGGGAAGCACCGAGCCCGCCGCGATCGACGAGGACGCCTGGCAGGCGACACTTCAGGGGCGCGGCCGGCTGCGCCGCCGTGCGGTCCCGGTCGGCTGAGAGGAGGCCGACAGATCAGTGACGCAGGTTCGCTCCGAGACGGTCCGATTCGGCGGCAGCCCGGAGGCGTGCTTCGCCCCGCTTTCGGTCCCGTCGCATGAGGCGCTCACCCCATCGACACGTCCCGAAGCGACCGCGAAGCTCTTGAGGTGCGCGACGTGCCGATTCGGTCTCTGATCCCGTACGCGTCGCGAAGCGGTCGGCGGGGTACCCACGGGACCGTGCGGGCGCTGGCCTCTCGACGCGCGCTGGCCTGGCGCGTCTTCGCGACGAACGCCCTGGTTCTCGTGACCGTCTCGGTGTTCTTGGTGTTCAGCCCCGCCACGATCAGCGCGCCCGTGGCCGCATCCGAGCTGCTCGTCCTCGTCGGTGCGGTGACCGTGATCCTCATCGTCAACCTTCTGCTGCTCGAGCGGGCGTTCGCCCCGTTGGACGAGCTGCGCGGGCTCATGCAGCGCGTGGACCCGCTCGAGCCGGGCACCCGCATCGAGCTGCGGCGCGCCGACGCCGACGTGGCCGCGCTCGCCGATGCGTTCAACCGGATGCTCGACCGGCTCGAGACGGAGCGGCGCGAGAGCGCCCGGCGTGCCCTGGCCGCCCAGGAGACCGAGCGGCTACGCATCGCGCGCGAACTGCACGACGAGCTCGGCCAGGTCCTCACGGGGGTTCTGCTGCTGCTCGACGCGGCGGGCCGGGCGCCGGCCAGCGAGGTGGACGAGGTCCTCGTGGAGGGCCGCGAGGCGGTCCGGGCAACGCTCGAGGACGTCCGCCGCATCGTCCGCGACCTCCGGCCCGAGGCACTCGACGACCTCGGGCTGGTCAGCGCGCTCCAGGCCCTGGGGGCGGGCTTCACCCGGCAGACCAGCGTCGCGCTCGAGCTCGAGCTGCCCGACGCGATCGACGGCCTGTCGGCCGAGCAGGAGCTCGTGCTGTACCGCGTCGTGCAGGAGGCCCTGACGAACGTCGCCCGCCACGCCGGCGCCTCGCGGGCGACCCTGCGCGTTCTGCGCGCTTCGGGCGAGGTCCGGGTGCGGGTCACCGACGACGGCCGCGGGTTCGGCGGCCCCGCGCCGGGTGACGGTGGCCTGCGCGGCATGCGAGAGCGGGCGCTGATGGTGCGCGGTGCCGTCGAGATCGCCTCCCGGCCCGGCCGCGGCACGGAAGTCGGGCTCCGGCTGCCCGTGGAGGAGCCATGACCACGCCGCTGAAGACTCGCCTGGTCATCGCCGACGACCACACGATCGTGCGTCGTGGCCTGCGTTCGCTGTTCGCCGCCCACGCGGACTTCGAGGTCGTCGGCGAGGCCTGCGACGGAGTGGAGGCCGTCCAGGTGGTGCTGTCCACCGAGGCCGACCTGGCCGTGGTCGACATCTCCATGCCGCGCAGGACAGGCCTGGCCGCGGCCCGCGACATCACCCAGCGCCGTCCGCAGACCCGCGTGCTGATGCTCTCCATGCACGACAACGAGCAGTACTTCTTCCAGGCGCTGAAGGCCGGGGCGGCCGGCTACGTCCTGAAGTCCGCCGCCGACCGCGAGCTCGTCGAGGCCTGCCGCGCGGCGATGCGCGGCGAGCCGGTCGTCTTCGGCGGTGCGGTGACCGCGCTGATCCGCGACTACCTCGAGCGCGCCGACCGCGGGCAGGACGGGCGCGAGGACCCCCTCTCGGCCCGAGAGCTCGAGGTGGTCAAGCTGATCGCCGAAGCCCGCACGAACGAGCAGATCGCCGAGACCCTGGTCATCAGCCGCAAGACCGTGGAGCGCCACCGGGCCAACATCCTCGGCAAGCTCGGCATGCGCGACCGCGTCGAGCTGACGCGCTACGCGATCCGCCGGGGTCTCGTCGAGCCGTAGGTGGGTCGCCGGACCCATGCGCCGGGAGACCGGGGGCACCGCGGCGGGGCAGATGGGTCCGCCGACCGATGGTGCCGCGGCCTCACGCAGCGGACGATCCATGGGTGTCGCGCCTCGTGGTCCTCTGGACCCGACCCCACCACCTCTCCGCCACCGAGGCCGACGCCTGGGTGCGCGGGCAGCTGGACCGCCTCCGTGCGGTCGAGGGCCTCCAGCATGCCCGCCTCAGCCCGCTGCGCACCGCCTCGCTGAACGACCCGCGCGAGTGGGACTGGATGCTCGAGCTCCACCCGGCGGAGGGGACGAGCGCCATCGCGTGCACCGACTCGCAGGTCTGGCGCGAGTGGCTCGGTGACCTGCGGCTCCTGGGGATGCGCCCCACGGTGCTCCTGGCCGACACGCCCTCCGTTGTGGAAGGACAGGACCCCGCATGACCATCGCCATCGCCGTCTTCGTCGGCGCCCTCGGCCTCATCGCCTCCGAGAGGGTCGACCGCACGAAGATCGCGCTGCTC
>JACDAP010000557.1 GCA_013695395.1 Solirubrobacterales bacterium | reverse complement strand
CCACTCCTCGGGGTCCTGCCAGCCGAACGGCCGCTCCGGATCCTCGGGGAAGAAGACCGGGAGGGTCGCCTTCACCGCCGCGAGCTGGAGGCCGCGGTCGAGGTCCTTGTTGGCGGCCAGCAGCGGCGCGATGCCGGTCTCCGGGTCGGCCCTCACGGCCTCGGTGCCCTGCTGGACGGCCTGGATGAATCGGCGGAAGAGCTTGCCGCGCCGCCCGAGCTCGGTCTGCTTGGCCACGAGGACGAGCTCGTCGTAGGTCGGGACGCCGACCTGCTCCATGCGGATGATCGACGGATCCTTCTTCGCGCGCGCCAGCTGCACGCCCTCGTAGTTCCAGAAGGCGCCGAGTGTGGCGTCGACCTTCTTGGAGAGCAGGGAGGGCACGAGGTTGAAGCCGACGTTGACCTCCTTGACGCGGGCCGGGTCGACCCCGGCCTCCTCGAGGATCGTCTTGAGGTACGCCGACTGGTACGGGATCCCGGAGGTGCCGACCGTCTTGCCGTCGAGGTCGGAGGGGCGCTTGATGTTCGCGCTGCCGAGCGAGACGATCGAGGTGAGCGGCTTCTGCGCGAGCGCGGCGATCCCGACCACGTCGACGCCCTTGTCGCGGGCCAGGAAGAGCTCGGGCTCGTAGGAGATCGCGACGTCCGCGCGGCCGGCGGCGATGAGCTTGAGCGGCTCGGCCGGGTCACCCGGGACCTTGATGTCGACGTCGAGGCCCGCCTTCTCGAAGGCGCCGGAGGCCTGTGCGGCGTAGATCCCGGCATGGTCGGCGTTCGGGAAGTAGTCGAGCACGATCGTGAACTTGGTGAGCGGTGGCGTTGCGCTCGCGGCGGGGTCCTGCTTCTCCCCGCAGGCCGCGAGGCCGAGGGTGCAGAGGAGGACGAGGGCGAGGTGTCGGAGCATTCAGGGGGTCCTTTCGGGGGCGGCGGCCCACGGGAGCAGAAGGCGCTCGAGCGCCGCCAGCCCCGCGTAGAGGAGCAGGGTGAAGGTCATGAGCACGACGATCGCCGCGTAGGCGCGGGCGGTCTCGAGCTGGGGGATCGACTGGAGCGTGAGGCGGCCGAGCCCCCGCTCGGAGCCGGAGTACTCGGCGAGCACGGCGGCGATCGCGGCGATCGCGACGGCCAGGCGGGTGCCGGTGAACAGGCCCGGCAGGGCGCTCGGAGCCTCGGCGAAGCGGAGCACCTGCCAGCGCGTGGCGCCGAGCGTGCGCATCAGCTTGATCCGGTCGGGGTCGATGCGGCGGAGCGCGTCCAAGGTGGGAACGACGATGGGAAAGAAGCAGACCACCGCGACGATCCCGAGCTTCGGGAGCAGGCCGAAGCCGAACCAGGCGACCAGCAGCGGCGCGATCAGCACGATCGGGACGACCTGGGTGCCGACCAGCAGCGGGTAGAGCCCGCGGCGGGCCGGCGGCGAGAGGTGCAGCAGGACGGTCAGCGCGATGCCGAGCAGGAGCGCGACGAGCAGCCCGAGCAGCATCTCCCCGCCGGTGACGAGGAAGTTCTCGAGCAGCAGGCCACGGTCGTCGTAGAGCGAGGTGACGACCTCGGTCGGCGGCGGAAGGACGAAGGCGTCGAGGCCGGAGAGCTCCGTGTAGAGCTGCCAGACGCCGACGAAGGCGATGACGATCATCAGCGCCACCATCAGCGCATCGCCGCCAGCGCCTCGGCCCGCAGCTCGACCACGCCGGGGTCGGTGGCCGTACGGCCCGGCGGGAGGTCGATCCGCAGCCTCTTGACCACGCGGCCCGGCCGGGGGGAGAGGACGACGACCGTGTCGGCGAGCAGCACGGCCTCTTCCACGTCGTGGGTCACGAGGAGCACGGTGCGCGGGCTGCGGCGCAGGGCCTCGGCCAGCCAGGCCTGGGTGTCGGCGCGGGTGATGGCGTCGAGGGCGCCGAACGGCTCGTCGAGGCAGAGCAGCGGGGCTCCGGCCAGGAGCGTGCGGGCGAAGGCGACGCGTTGGCGCATCCCGCCGGAGAGGTCCGCGGGGCGGGTGCGCTCGAAGCCGCCGAGGCCGAGCTCTGCGAGTAGGCGCGTCGCCTTCTCCCGCGCGGCGTGTTTGCTTGTCCCGTTCACCCGCAGCGCGAGGGCAGCGTTGTCCGCCGCGGTCAGCCAGGGCAGCAGCTGGTCGCGCTGGGGCATGAGCACCGCGCGGGGTGCCTCGACCCGGCCGGCCTGGGGCGTCGTGAGCCCGCAGACGAGGTCGAGCAGGGTGCTCTTCCCGCAGCCCGAAGGCCCCACGATCGCGACGACCTCGCCGCCGCGGGCGGACAGCGAGACGCGCTCGAGCGCCTGGGTCGCGCCGTAGGCGTGGCTGACTCCGTCGAGGACCACTCCGTCTGTGATGCGGGGCGTCGCCACCCCGAGTTCCGTCGCCATCGCTCCCTCCGCGGGCATTACCCCACAGGTTCAAAGGGTCTGCGCCGGGTTGTGGCGCGATCTCAGCCGGCGTCCGCCAGCCCCCCTGTTTCGTGAGAGGGAGCGTAGCGGACCCGGCCCGAGAACCTGCGGGCGAATCCCTTGTGCTCGGCGGCTCCATATAGAGGGAATCGAGCGCAAGGGATTCGCACGGACCCAGTCAGACGAGCAGGGTCTCGACGTCGTAGCGGGCGAGAACGGCGTCGGCGGTGACGAGCGTGGCGCCGAGCTGCCGCGCCTGGCTGACGAGCAGGCGATCGAAGGGGTCGCGGTGGAGCATCGGAAGCGTGGCGACCCCGAGCGCGTGCTCATCGCTGATGGCGACCGGACCTGCCTCCAGACGGACGGTGTGCCTCGGGACGAAGACAGCGGGCTCCTCGTGGAGGGGCAGTCGCCCGATCGCGTACTTGATCGCGATCTCCCAGACCACCACCGTAGAGATCAGCAGGTCGTTTCCCCGGTCCTCGATCGCATCGCGAACGGCCCCGAGACGTCTTGGCTCACTCGCGGACCACAGGAAGACGTTGGTGTCCAGCAGCAGTCTCAACCGCCGCGTCCCTCAAGCGCCGCCTGCATGTCCTCCGGAAGCGGGTCGTCGAAATTCTCCGGAACCACGAAGAGCCCCTCGTCGCCGCCGAGGGTGCGCTTGCCGCTGCGCGGGCGGCTCGGGACGAGCCGGGCCACCTCCTCGCCCCTGCGGGTGATCGCGATCTCGGTGCCGCCCTCCACCTCCGCGAGCAGTCGCGACAGGTGGGTCTTCGCCTCGTGCACCCCGACGGACTTAGTCATGCGACCTAGTCTACTCCCGATCCGTCACCGGATCGGCTGCGTCAGCGCCTTCACGAACTCCTCGAGCTGGTCGGTCGTCCAGCACTCGTGAGCCTCGCAGTACCGCTCGTAGCTGGCGATGACCGAGTCGCCGTAGTTCCAGTAGAGACGGGGCTCGGGGTTGAGCCAGAAGGTGCGGCCCGCCTTGGCGGCGATCTGGCCGAAGACCTCGGCCTTCGGCTCGCGGCCGTTCGTGCGCGCGTCCCCGAGGACGATCACGGTGGCGCGCGGGTGCAGGTCGTCCTCGACCTCGGCGGCGAACTCGTTCCAGACCCGGCCGTAGTCGGTGTAGCCGGAGATGTCCGCGACGCCCGCGTCCTTGGCGATCGCCTCGGAGACCTTGCGGAAGTCGCGCTCCTTCTCGAAGACCTCCGTGACCTCGCTGATCCGCTCGATGAAGACGAACGAGCGCATCTTGCGGAACGAGTCGTGGAGCGCGTGCATGACGCTGAGGAAGAAGACCGAGGCGCTCGTGACCGAGGTCGAGACGTCGCAGAGCACGTAGATCTCGGGGCGCCGCGGGCGGTGCGGCTTGTACTTCAGCTGGACCGGGACACCGCCGGTCTCCAGCGACGCCCGCATCGTCTTGCGGATGTCGACCGCGCTGTGGCGCTTGCGCCCGCGGGCCTCCTGGCCCTGGGTCTTCAGTCGCCGCTTGAGCTGCATGACGACCTTGTGGACCGCCGCGAGGTCCTGCAGTGGCCCGCTGGGAAGCGCCCGGTCGAGCTCGTTCAGCGGTCGGGCGGCGGGCAGCGCGCGCGTGCGCTCGATCTGTGCCCGCTCGAGCTCGCGGCGGAGCATCGCCTCGAACTTGCGGATCTCCTCGCGCGGCAGGCCCTCCGCGCGTGGGTCCTCCGGCGGCAGCTCGGGCTGCGGCTCCGCCTTCAGGCCCAGCGCCCGGCGGATCCGCTGGACGTCCACGCCGATCACGCCCGAGCCGTCGCCCTGGCGACCGAAGGCGGCGATGGCCAGGCGCGCGAGATCCTGCATCCGCGCCTCGTCCCCGTCGCGGAGGGCCTCGGCGACCATCTGGCGGATGAGCTCCATGTCGAGCTCGCCGTCGCCCTCCCCGTCGCCGGCCTCGCCCTCGCCGGGTGTTCCGTCCTGGTCGCCATCCGGGCTTTCGCCCCGTGCCCCCTGTTCCCCGATGCCCTCCTCGAGCGCAGCGACCTCGGCCGCACGGAAGAAGAAGCGGTCGAAGACGAGCTCGAACGTCCGTCGGGCGTCCGGGGACTTCGCCAGGGTGGTGGCGAGCGCCTCACGGAAGTCCGTGCGGTCCGTCCAGGAGACGAGCTCGAGCACCGAGAAGGCGTCGAGCAGCTCGCTCGTGCCCACGGCGACGCCCTCGCCCCGTAGCTCCTCACCGAACTCGAGGATCCGCGGCGCGATCCCCTGGGGTCCGGTGCCCGCGGGCTGGGAGCCGTAGAGCGCGGCCCGGCGAGGGTCGGCCTTGCTCTGGTCGCGCCCGGGCGGGGTCGCCACGGTGCGTCCTAGCCGCTGACCGGCTGGCCGACGACGAGCTTCGCGCCCACCCGCTCGAGCACGATGTCGAGGTCGGTGCGGTGCTTGACGATGACCGACATCGTCTCGCGGAAGAGCTTCTCGTCGATGTCCTGCGCGCCGAGCAGCAGCAGCGGGCGCGCCCAGTCGATCGACGCGGCGATCGACGGCGGCTTCTTCAGGTCGAGCTCGCGGATCATCGCGACGAGCTCCACGAGCTTGGTCGCCACCAGGTCGGGCAGCTCCGGCGTATGGAGCTTCACGATCTCGAGCTCGTGGGAGAGCTCGGGGTAGTCGAGCCACAGGTAGAGGCAGCGACGCTTGAGCGCCTCGGTCAGCTCACGCGAGTTGTTCGAGGTCAGCAGCACGACCGGATGGGTGGTGCTCGTGACGGTCCCGAGCTCGGGGATCGAGACCTGGAAGTCGGAGAGCAGCTCGAGCAGCATCGCCTCGAACTCCTGGTCGGTCTTGTCGATCTCGTCGATCAGCAGCACCACCGGCTCCTCGGCGGAGATCGCGGAGAGCAGCGGGCGCGTGAGCAGGAACTCCTCACCGAAGATGTCGTCCTGCACCTTCTCCCAGCCGGCGTCGTTCGCCTCGGTCTGGATGCGCAGCAGCTGCTTGCGGTAGTTCCACTCGTAGAGCGCCTTGGCCTCGTCGAGCCCTTCGTAGCACTGGAGGCGGATCAGCGGCCGCTCGAGGTACTTGGAGAGCGCCTTGGCGAGCTCGGTCTTGCCGACGCCCGCGGGGCCCTCGACGAGGATCGGCTTGCCGAGCCGCTCGGCCAGGAAGGAGACCAGCGCGGTCGATTCCCCGGGCAGGTACCCGGTGGCCTTGAGGCCCGTGGCGACGTCGGCGGCGGAGGCGGGGGAGACGGGCATGGAGCGGGACAGGCTATCGCTGTGGCATCCTCGATCTCGTGCACTTCGGAGCCGTCCTGGCCGCCGGCGAGATCCCCGTGGCGCCCGTCGTCGGGGTCATGGCCTTCGGCATCGTGATGGCGATCGTCGGTCACATCTCCAAGCGGAACCTGCTCGTCGGCCTCGGCATCGGCATCCTGTTCCTCGCCACTGTCGCGATGATCGTCCTGGCCTACGTGGAGTACCAGGGCGGGACCACGTTCGACCCGCGCCCGAAGGACCCGAAGCTCCCGCCGCAGGTCTACGAGTAGTCAGTCCCGGCGCCGCGGGCGGGGGGGCAGATCGAACTCCGGGGGCTCGAAGGAGTCCGGGCCGTGGTTCGGGCGGACCTCCGTGGGCGCCTCGTCCGGTGCGCCCGCGACCGGCGGCTCGGGGTCTGCGCTCGGGGCCGGCGGCGGGGCGGGCCCCCCACGGGTCTCGCGCCGTCGCGTCTCGCG
>JACDAP010000227.1 GCA_013695395.1 Solirubrobacterales bacterium | reverse complement strand
CGGCCGCCTGCACGAGGTCGGGAGAGTCCTGGATCGTCTCCGGGCGGACCGCGAGCACGAGCTCGGGGTAGCGGGGGGCACCGAAGTCGTCCACGCGGAACTCACGGATCGTCGAGCGCTTCTGCTTGAGCGCGACGCCTTCCACGTTCCAGAACGCCGTGGCGGCGTCGACCTTCCCGGAGAGCAGTGAGGCGACTGCGCTGAAGCCGATCGTGGTGCGGCGGACCTTGCTGGGGTCGCCGCCTGCGCCGGAGACGATCGAGTCGAGCACCGCGTCGTCGGAGGGCAGGCCGGTGACGCCGACCCGGGCCCCGGTGAGCGCGCGGGGCGAGCGGACCGACTCGTCGGCGAGCACGGCGGCCAGCGGGCGCTGCACGAGCGCCATGACCGCGACGAGGTCGCGCCCCTTCTCCCGGGCGAGGGCCAGGTCGTGGATGTCGAGGACGGCGAACTGGATGCGGTTGGAGAGCAGCAGGCCGATCGCGTCGGTCCCGTCGCCGGGGACCTCGACGTTCAGGTCGACCCCCAGGGCGGTGTCGAAGCCGCGTGCGGTCGCCAGGTAGATCCCCGAGTGGACCGCGTTGGGCTGGAAGTCCAGCATCAGCCGGGCCTCCGTGTCGAGGCTGCCGCCGCCCGTCGCCCCGCAGGCGCCGAGCGCCACGGCCGAGAGCATCGCGGCCAGCAGGGCTGCACAGCGCTTCATCCCGGCGCACTGTAGGCCCACGGGCGTGTAGGAGTTGCCTCCGGACGACTGACAAGCCGGCCGATTCGGCCTGCGTAGGATGAGTCGATGCGGCGCCGCATCACCTTCTCGCGTAACCACACGCTCTCGCTGTCGCGCACCTGCCAGTGCTTCTGCAAGTACTGCGCGTTCAAGACGCACCAGGCGCACCTGTACTCGCCCGACGAGGTCGACGACGTGCTCGAGCAGGCCGTCCGACGGAACGCCAAGGAGCTCCTGATCCTCACCGGGGAGCGTCCGGAGGTGAACGCCGAGGTCCGTGCGCGCCTGGCGGAGTACGGGCACGAGGACTTCACGAGCTACGTGGCGTGGGCCTGCGAGCGGGCGCTCGAGCGGGGGCTGCTCCCGCACACGAACCTCGGAGTGCTCGCCAAGGAGGATCTGGCGCGGCTGCGTGAGGTCACCGCGTCGCAGGGGCTCATGCTCGAATCCGTTCGTGACGATCTCGTCGCTCACCAGGGCTCGCCCACGAAGGACCCCGCGCGCCGGCTCGAAACGATCCGTTGGGCGGGTGAGCTGCAGATCCCGTTCACGAGCGGGATCCTCGTCGGCATCGGCGAGTCTCCGGCGGACCGCACCAGAGCCCTCGAGGCGCTGGCGGAGGTGCACCGCGAGCACGGGCACCTGCAGGAGATCATCCTGCAGAACTTCGTCCCGCACGACTCCTACTACGGGCAGGAGCCGGCCGAGATCGCGAACGCCGCCGCCGAGCGGTACTGGCGGACCGGGATCGGCGAGCAGCCGGCGAAGGGCCTGCCGGACTGGGCCACGCCGGTGTCGATCCAGGAGATGCGCGAGCTCGTCGCCGCGACGCGGGAGCTCATGCCCGGCGTCGGCGTCCAGATCCCGCCGAACCTCGCCGACTGGTGGCCGGAGCTCGTCGAGGCGGGCGCCACCGACCTCGGCGGCCTCTCCGCCAACGGGGACCACATCTCCCCCGAGCACCCGTTCCCCGGCCCGCACCAGGTCCGCAAGATCCTGCAGCCGCTGGGCTACGCGTTGACCGAGCGGCTCTGCGTCTACCCGCAGTACCTCGACCAGGAGTGGGTGGCACCCGCGGTGCTCGACACGGTCCGCCAGCGGTACTGGAGCTTCATCCCGCGCCGCGGCTCCGGCCGGCGCGAGGAACGGACGATCCGCACCGACCTCGTGCCGGGCGCGATCGCCAAGGGCCGGGACGGCACCGCGCTCTCCGAGGACGAGCTCACCGCCCTCTTCGCCGAGCGGCGGCCCGAGGCGATCGAGGAGCTCCGCCAGGCCGCCGACGAGCTCCGCGCCGAGCTTGCGGGGGAGACGGTCAGCTTCGTCGTCAACCGCAACATCAACGTCTCGAACGTCTGCGTGGTCGGCTGCGCGTTCTGCGGCTTCGGCCAGGGCAAGCGCTCGCCCGAGGCCTACGAGCACTCAGCCGAGGACTTCGTCGCCCGGGTCCGCGACGCGGTCGCCTTCGGGGCCACCGAGCTCTGCCTCCAGTCCGGCATCCACCCCGACTGGACGCTCGAGGACTACCTCGGCTGGCTGCGTCTGGCCAAGGAGACCGCGCCGCAGCTGCACCTCCACGCGTACTCGCCGATGGAGATCGACCACATGGCGCAGGTCTCGGGGCTCCCGCTCGCCGAGCTGTTCGCCCGCCTGGCCGACGCCGGGCTCGGCTCCACCCCCGGCACCGCGGCCGAGGTGCTCCACGACGGCGTCCGCGAGCGGATCTCGCCGAACAAGCTGCCGGTCGCGCGCTGGGTCGAGGTCATCGAGGCCTCGCACGCTGCGGGACTGCGCTCGACCTCCACGGTGATGTTCGGCCACATCGAGGAGCCGTGGGAGCTCGCGGAGCACATGCGGGTCGTGCGGGAGCTCCAGGAGCGGACCGGCGGCATCACCGAGTTCGTCCCGCTGAGCTTCATTCCGTTCCATACCCTGCTCGGTCGCACGCACGGCGTAGAGGAGCTCTCGCGCGAGGAGAACCTCAAGCACACGGCCGTCTTCCGGCTCGCGCTCGGCCGCTCGATTGGCAATCTTCAGGCCTCCTGGGTGAAGATGGGACTCGAGGCAGCGACCGAGAGCCTACGCTGGGGCGTCAACGACCTCGGCGGGACGCTGATGGAGGAGAGCATCTCCCGCATGGCGGGCTCCGTCCACGGCACCCGCCTGGAGCCGGAGGATCTCGTCGCCGCCGCCCACCGGGCCGGCCGGCCCGCCGCAGAGCGAACGACGCTCTACGAGCTCCGGCGTCACCACCCACTGCAGGAGACAGTCACCGTATGAGCACCAACGACAGCAGCATCGGCGAAGCGATCACGGCAAAGGGGCTCGAGGAGCTCCGCGCCGAGCTGGCCGCGCTCGAGACGACGGGCCGCGCCGAGATCGCCAAGCGCATCTCCTCCGCCCGCGAGATGGGCGATCTGAAGGAGAACGCCGAGTACCACATCGCCAAGGAGGATCAGGGGCACATGGAGACGAAGATCCTCCGCCTCCAGGCCCGCCTGCGTGCGGCGGTCGTCGTCGAGGCGCCGAGCGGCACGGGCGCGGTCGGCTTCGGCTCCACGGTCGAGCTCGTCGACGAGGACGGTGGCCCGGGCATGACCTGGACGATCGTCGGCCCCACCGAGGCGGACATCAAGCAGAAGAAGCTCTCCTCGGAGTCCCCGATCGCCCTGGCCGTGATGGACAAGGCGACCGGGGAGATCGCGGAGGTCGAGACGCCGAAGGGCGTGCGTCGCCTGCGCATCGCCTCGATCAGCTGAGGGGACCGGGCCTGAGCGGGATCCGGCGTGGAACGGGGGCCTTACGACACGATTCCACGCCCGCTGAGGACGCGAGCGACTCCCGGCGTGGAACCGGGGTCGCCCGCCGTCCCTAGCGCTTGACTGCACTGCGCTCGTGCGGCTGCGACCGACCGACGCCTGGCCGGTGAGGCGCAGCGTGTAGCGGGCCTTCGCGCCGGCTCGGCGGACACGGCGCAACGACTTCCGGCCGACCTTCACGCTGAAGGTGCGCGAGCGCCGTGCCGGCGTGCGGTAGCGCACCGTCGTTCCGTTCAGTCGGACGCTGAGCCTGCCGACCACCGTGACCTCGTTGGCGTTGCGGAGCTTCACCCGGAACGTGCGGCCGCTGCGCCGGAAGCCCGTCACGCGGATGTTCAGCGTCGTGCTGAGGCCGCGGGGCCCGCGGGGCCCACGCGGACACCCACGGGCCGACGATCGACTCCCCGGGCGTGCCCTGCGGCCCGACGATCGTGAAGCCCTGCGGCCCGGCCGGGCCAGCCGGCCCGTCGATCGTGGGCGTCGGAGGAGATCATGTCGGGCTGGGCATCGGTCCTAATCGCGGCAGGGGCGATCCGCCTGAGAGCGGGCACGTGGACTCCTGGGGCAGCGGGGTGGTCACCCCGCCGGACGGCCGAGGCGGGCGGAACCTAACGGCGTTCCCGCCGCCGTCGTGTTGCCCGGCCGTGAAGTCACATCACGTGAACAAGTCCTCGGCGGGCGGACGCAGGAGCGCAGCCGCTCCAGGGCCGTCCTCGACCGTGACGTGGCGCGCAAGCCCGCGGATCACCGCGGCCGGCATCCGGCCGTCCTTGGGCCGGACGAGGTCGGCGGCGGCGGCCACGCCGTCGGCCAGGGC
>JACDAP010000542.1 GCA_013695395.1 Solirubrobacterales bacterium | reverse complement strand
ACCCGGCGTCACGCCTGCCCGGCCTCACCCCCAGGTCGCTCGTGCGCCGCTCGGACCTCGAGAAGGAGCTGGCGCTCATTCGCGAGCGAGGGTACGCGCTGAACGTCGGGGAGAGCGAGGATGACGTGACCGCCGTTGCCAGTGCGGTCCGGGACGGCCAGGGACGTGTCCGGGCTGCCATCGCAGTCGCCGTGCCTTCATCCCGGACGAAGGGGGACCGTCCGGCGCAACTCGCGGAGGCGGTGACGGCCGCGGCCGTCGAAGTGAGGGCCCAGCTTGAGTAATTTGGCCGCGCGCTCCCGGTTCGCCCTGCGGTGGTGACGATGTCTTGACAAGGTCCACCGCCGCTGCGAGACTGTTGTCGGGAATCACATTCTGCTCAGCAGAACTGTGCAAATTGCGAGGCAGCCGGAGGATGGGATGCAGACGGACGCTGGCTCAGGGGGGCGGGTCAACACCAATGCCGCGAGGGCGTATCGCCGAAAGCGGATGAAGCCCGCCGCGGTGCTCTCGATCGTGGCGTTACTCCTGGCTGCCTGCACACAGCAGGCTTCCCCGTCACCCTCAGCGTCAGTGGCATCCGAGCCGCCCGCCACCGGGTCGCCGGCTTCCGGATCGCCAGAACCCACCACCGCGGAGTCGGCGGCGGCGGGCGAGGATGAGCCCAAGTACGGCGGCACGTTCGTCATGGCCGTCGGCATCGACATCCCGGAGCTGGATCCGCACACCTTCCAGACATTCGCCAATCTGCAGATGTACGAGGCATTCTTCCGCCGTTCGCCAACGGAGTACGGACAGTTCCTGCCCGCGGCCGCCGAGTCGATGGATGTCTCCGACGACGGGCTCGAGTACACGCTGAACCTGCGCCCCGGCATGGTGTTCCATGATGGCTCGCCGGTCACGGCGGAAGCCGTGGTATTTGGGCTAGAACGACAGGCCGATCCCGAGCATCCGTTCCACCAGGGAGGCCCGTACTGGACCGATTGGGCCCGGGGCAATCCGGGCGTGGTCACCGGAATCGAGGCCGTCGACGAGCTGACTGTTCGCATCACCCTCAGCGAGCCCGTGGTGGATATCGAATTCGTGTTTGCCGATGAGAACGGGATGGGCATCATCAACCCCGCTGTGATCGAGGCGGATCCCGAGAACTTCGGCCAGAACCCGATTGGTGCCGGTAGCGGACCGTTCAAGTTCGAAGAGCGCGTAGCGGGTGACTATGTGTCACTCGTCCGCAACGAGGAATATTGGGACGAGGGGAAGCCGTACCTCGATCGCTGGATCCTCAAAACCATGCTGGACCCGGGCGCTCGCCTGCTGGCGCTGAAGAACGGCGACATCCAGATGTTCGATGTCTCGGGCCCCGAGATCGCACAGCTTGAAAACGATCCGGACGTGCAGCTGGTCACCGTGCCGCCACTCTTCGGGAGTTTCATCGCTTTCGATCACAATGACCCGGTGACCGGCGACCCCCTCGTCCGCCAGGCGATCAATCACGCCATCGACATGGAGAGCATCGTCAGTGAGCTCTCGCCGTTCGCTACCGTGACTCCCAACTTCGGGCTCTTCCCGGGACTCCCCGGCCACCGAGAGGACATCCCCGGATACGCCTATGACCCCGCCGAGGCGGAGGCACTACTCGAGCAGGCGGGATACCCCGATGGGGTGGACCTCACGTTCTCGTTCTCGTCGCCGCCGGTCGGTCTGAACCACCAGATCCTGGCGCAGGCGATCCAGGCACAGCTTCAGGAGGTCGGATTTCGAGTCACGCTGGAGCAGGTGGATGGACCGGCCATGTTCGAGTCCGGCTTCGGACCCCCCGGACGCGAGGACTATCCGTTCCAAATGGCGCTGAACGTCACCGGGAGCGATGGCAACCCGCTTGGCATGCTCGCCGGGTGGACGTCGCGATCGAACTACGCCAGTGTCTATCCGGAGTACCTGGATCTCTTCTTCGAGAGCGTCGTCGAGGTAGACGAAGATGCGCGACTCGAAATATTCGGGGAGATGCAGCAGACGTTGTACGACGACGTGGCCTACATTCCGCTCGCGCACACCGAGGTCGTGCGAGCCGTGGCCAGCAACGTCCGAGGGATCGAGACCGCTGCCTTCAACATGGGTGAAGTCTGGCTCGACGACTGATCGTGCCACCCGGCGTCCCTGGCCGTGGCCGGCCGTAGCAGCTGATGCTTCGATTCAGCCTGCAGCGGCTGGCCAGCGGCCTGCTTACAGCCTTGGTGGTCGTCACCGCAACTTTTTTCGTCATCCGGTTGGTGCCAGGCGATCCGGCGACCGCCATGGCGCCGCCCAATGCGACGCCCGCTCAGATCGAGCGGATCCGAGACTATCTCGGTCTCACCGAGCCGCTCGTGAACCAATACGCGCTCTACCTTCAACGTCTCGCGGACCTTGATTTCGGTACTTCCATTCGCACGGGCCAACCGGTGCTGTCCGACCTCCTGGCGAGGGTTCCTGCCAGTATCGAGCTCGCCGCGGTCGCGTTGCTGCTCCAGGTCGTGGTCGCTATTCCCGTGGGAATCATCGCGGCGGTCAGGCGCGGATCCCGGGTCGACTACCTGTCCCGCCTGGCGTCATCGGTCATCGTGGGGCTTCCGGTCTTCTGGGTTGGGCTGATGTTTCTGTGGATCTTTGCCTTTCACCTCCAGCTCTTCCCGCTTGGCGGGCGCCTGGACCTCCAGACCAGGCTGGAGCCCGTCACGGGCTTCTATGTCATTGACGCGTTTCTCCGTGGCCGCCCGGGCGTTGCGTTGGAGGCCATCCACCACCTGATCCTGCCGGCGCTGGCCCTGGCCCTCCCGTCGATCGCGTTCTGGGCTCGTCTGATGCGGGGCAGTCTCCTGGAAGTGCTCGGCGCCGACCACGTTCGGACCGCCCGAGCCAAAGGCCTGACGCAGCGCCAGGTGGTCGTCCGCCACGGGGTCCGGAACGCGCTCAACCCCATGGTGACCGTCATCGGGCTCGAGCTGGTTGGTCTGCTGACCGCGGCGATCCTGGTCGAGATCATCTTCTCGTGGCCGGGGATCGGAAACTACATTTTCAGCTCGCTCCAGGTCAGGGACTACCCGGTCGTCCAGGGCACGGTGATCCTGATCGCATTGCTCTACGTCCTCATGAACTCGCTGGTTGACATCGTGCAAGCTCGACTCGACCCCCGCATTCTCGCGTCACTTCAG
>JACDAP010000535.1 GCA_013695395.1 Solirubrobacterales bacterium | reverse complement strand
CGACCCCGCGGTCTGCCTGCAGCCGTACTCGAACGACCTCTTCACGAAGGCCGATGCGACCTCGGCGACCGGCCGCCGGGTGCACCTCGCCACGGCCTCCATGCCGACGAACCTGGTCGGCAAGCCGTTCGACCCGGCGGAGCTCAACATCGCCGACGGCTTCAGCCCCGGCTCCTCGCTCGTCACCCGGGTGCCCGGCCTCGACGGCCCGGCCGCCGCACGGGCATCGGGCCTGCCGCCGATCGACGACCCGGGCGCCTCGCTCCTTTCCGCCTCGCCGGTCGTGGTCCTGAACGCCCGCACCGGGGAGCGCCACCCGGTCTGGGCCGAGATCGACGCCAACGCCGCCGACCCGGCGGACCGCAACCTGATCATCCGCCCGGCCCGGAACTTCGAGGAGGGCGAGCGCTACGTCGTCGGCCTGCGGCCGATGAAACAGGCCGACGGCACCGCGATCCCGGCGACCCGGGCGTTCGAGGTCTACCGTGACGGCATCATCACCACCGCCAAGGTGGTCGAGGACCGGCGACCCGCGATGGAGTCCACGCTGAAGGTCCTCACCGACGCCGGCGTGGACCGCGGCGGCCTCTTCCTCGCCTGGGACTTCACGGTCGCCACCCCGGCCACGACGACGGCGCGGATGCTCTCGATCCGCGACCGCGCCTTCGCCGAGCTCGGCGACCGCGACCTCGCCGACCGGACGGTCACGGGGAGCGCCCCGACCTTCCAGCTCAACCCCGACCTCCCCGACGACCTGCCCGCCGTGCCGGGCCTCCCCGTCTCCTTCGCCGACCTCGACGGGATCCAGAACTTCACGGCGGATCAGGATCCGCAGATCGCCCGGATCATCCGGGGGACGTTCGTCACGCCCTGCTTCCTCACCACGCCCGGCTGCCTCAACGGCGGGACCTTCGCGAGCACCGGCGACCCGTTCACCCCGGCGCGCCTGCCCGGCAACGTCTCGGTGGCGCAGTTCACCTGCGAGATCCCCCGGCGGGCGCTCGTCCCCGGGGCCCGGGAGAAGCTGCGCCCGAACCTCTACGGGCACGGGCTCTTCGGCGGGCAGGGGGAGGTGCAGCAGGGCCAGCAGAAGGCGTTCGCCCAGGAGCACGGCTTCCTGCCCTGCGCCGCCGACTGGGACGGGATGGCGACCAAGGACGTCCCGACCGCGCTGGCCGTCCTGCAGGACCTCTCGACCTTCCCGCTGCTGATCGATCACGTCCAGCAGGGCTTCCTCCAGCAGCTCTTCCTCGGCCGGCTGATGCTCCACCCGGACGGCTTCGCCGCCCAGGCCGCCTTCCAGCGCCCGGGTGGGGAATCGGTGATCGACACGAGCCGGCTCTTCTACGACGGCAACAGTCAGGGCGGCATCTACGGCGGCACGCTCACCGCGATCGCCCCGGACTTCGAGCGCGCGACGCTCGGCGTGCCCGGCATGAACTACTCGACGTTGCTGCCGCGCTCGGTCGACTTCGACACCTACGCGAACGGGTCGTTCGGCGGGTTCGACGCGCCGGTCGGCGGCCTCTACGACAACTACCCCGACGAGCTCGAGCGGCCGTTGATCCTCGCGCTGCTCCAGGGCGCCTGGGACCGCGGCGACCCGAACGGCTACGCACAGCACATGACCGGTGATCCGCTGCCGAACACGCCGACCCATGAGGTGCTGATGCACGTGGGACTCGGCGACCACCAGGTCGCCGACGTGAGCGCCGAGGTCCAGGCGCGCACGATCGGTGCGCGGGTCCACCGCCCCGGGCTCGAGCCGCTGCGCCGCCGCTTCACCTTCGACCCCGCCTTCGGACACCCCGACCCGTCCGGCAGCCCGCAGCCGTTCAGCCTGCTTGACTCGCTCGGCGCCCCGGGCTACAGCGCTAGCGGCTCCGGGATCGTCTTCTGGGACATCGGCCCGCCGCGTGAGGGCGGTCAGGGAACACCGGCCCCGCCGGCGGCGAACCTGCCCCCGCGGGTCGGTCGTGACCCGCACGAGGCACCGCGGAACGCCGTGGCCGCGCGGGCGCAGAAGTCCGCGTTCCTGCGGGACGGTGGCCGCATCGTCGACGTCTGCGCGGGGCCCTGCTACGCCTTCGACTACACGGGCGGCGCCGCGCAGCCGTAGCCGCGGCGACGGTGGCCCCGCCCGTTCGGCCGCGTCCCCGCACGCCGACGCTCCTCGCGGACGTAGGCTCCGCAGATGCTCGCCGCCTACGCCGCCCGCCAGGACCCCGACGACCCGCTGAGCGGGCTGGAGGTGGGGGAGCGGCCCGAGCCGGAGGTGCCCGCGGGCTGGACCACCGTCACGGTCAAGGCCGCCGCGCTCAACCACCACGACCTCTGGTCGCTGCGCGGGGTCGGCCTGCCGGAGAAGGCGCTGCCGATGATCCTCGGCTGCGACGCCTCGGGTGTCGACGAGGACGGCAACGAGGTCGTCGTCCACGCGGTCGTCGCCTCGGAAGACTGGCAGGGGGACGAGACGCTCGACCCCAAGCGCTCGCTGCTCTCCGAAAAGCACCCGGGCACGCTGGCCGAGCGGGTCGCGGTTCCGCGCGCGAACCTCATCCCGAAGCCCGCCGGGCTCACCTTCGCACAGGCGGCCTGCCTGCCGACCGCCTGGCTGACCGCCTACCGGATGCTCTTCACCCGCGCCGAGGCGACCCCCGGCTCGACCGTACTCGTGCAGGGCGCGGGGGGCGGCGTGGCGACCGCCGCCATCGCGCTCGGCGCCGCGGCGGGCGTGCGCGTGTGGACGACCAGCGGCTCGGAGGAGAAGCGCGCGCGAGCCGTCGAGCTCGGAGCGGAGCAGGCCTTCGAGCACGGCGCGCGGTTGCCGGAGCGTGTCGATGCCGTGCTCGAGACGGTGGGGGAGGCGACCTGGGCCCACTCCGTCCGGGCGCTGAAGCCAGGCGGCACCCTCGTGGTCAGCGGCGCGACGAGCGGCGACGCCCCGTCCGCGGAGCTGACGCGGACGTTCTTCCTCCAGCTGCGCGTGCTCGGCTCGACGATGGGCTCACGCGAGGAGCTCGCGCGGCTCGTGCGCCTGGTCGCCTCGGGGGCGGTCAGCCCGACGATCGACCGGACGCTCCCGCTGGCCGACGCGCGCGAGGGCTTCGCCGCGATGGCCGCCGGGGAGCTCTTCGGCAAGGTCGTGCTCGAGGTCTGAGCGCGCGCGGCGTGTTCCCTGGATGAAGCGTGGCCTCATCTGGGGAACACACCGACGCCAGGTGGGATCGCGTCGCGGTCGGCGTGCTCGCAGAACCACGGCATAGGTGGTCTGGGGAACGCGCCGCTCGCGCGGGTCGGGGCGCCGGGCGCGGAGCTGTCCTAACCCGCGTCCGCCCCGCGCCGCCTCAGCCTGCGCCGAGCGCCTTGCGCCGCATGGACCACATCTGCGA
>JACDAP010000221.1 GCA_013695395.1 Solirubrobacterales bacterium | reverse complement strand
ACACCGGACTGCTCGAACGGCTGGACGAGGGGTTTACCGCGCTGGCCCAGGCCGCCGGCGACCGCGGCGGCGGGATCGGGATGCTCGGCTCCGAGCGCCGCCTGGTCGGTGCCAGCGACGCGGAGGCGCTGGCGGCCGACCCGGGCGCCCCGGAGGAGCTCGTCCGGCATCTGCGCCATGCGATGTCCGTGCGCCGCGCACCCCGATGAGGGAGGATCGGCGGATGGACGTCGGCGAGGGACCACCGGCGGCGGCCCCGCCGCTCGGACCGTCCCCACAGGGGCCGGAGGAGGCGATCGCCGCGTACGAGGCAGAGCAGCTCGCGGCGCAGTGGTCGACCGCCCTGCGGCGCACGCTGGCCGATCCTCGGCGGGTCAGGGTCGACTACCAGCCGATCGTCGATCTCGAACGAGGCGTCGTGCGCGGCTACGAGGCCCTGGCCCGGTTCACCGAGGCCCCCTCGGTGCCGCCGCGCGATTGGTTCGCCGCCGCCACGCAGCTCGGCTTCGGCGGTGCGCTGGAGTCGGAGCTGGCCCAGGCGGCGCTTGTCAGCCGGAGGCTGCTGAACCGCAAGCGCTTCATCGCGATCAACGTCTCGCGCGGGGCGCTCCTCTCGGCGGAGGTCGCGGCCGTGTTCTCCCGCGAGGGGAGCCTCTCCGGCATCGTCGTCGAGGTGCCCGGGGACGAGCAGGGCGTCGACCGGACGCAGGTGATCGCGGCGCTCGAGACGCTCCGGCAACGGGGAGCCCTCGTCGCGCTCGACGGGCTGGGGGGCGCCGACCTCGCGGGGCTCGCCGCCCTGCGCCCGGAGATCGTCAAACTGGACGCCGGGCGCCTGAGCGGCCTGGCGGACGGGATCGCCGACGGTGAGCTGCTCGACACCTGCGCCACGGTGGCGCGCAAGCTCGGTGCCTGGCTCGTCGTCAAGAACGTCGAGAGCGAGGCGATGCTCGACGGCCTGCTGCGCCGCGGCGTCCCCTTCGCGCAGGGCTACGCGCTCGGGCGCCCGCAGTCCGCGCTCGGCGAGGTACCGCGGGAGCTCGCCGCCCACATCCGCGAGGGAACCGCGGCGCACGTGGAGAGCGGCTCGCTCGCGGGGCTGCTGGAGCGGGTGCCCACGGTGCGGCCCTCTCGCAGCGAGATCACCGCCGCCTTCGCCGGGGATCCCAGCCTCGAGTACGTGCTTTGCGTCGATACCGCCGGCCGCCCGAACGGAGTCGTAGACCGCTCGGGACACGACCGCGGGACGCCGCCGCGGGATGTGCTGCTGGTGCCCACGGGGGTCGCGCTGTCCGAGGCGGTGCGACGGGTGATCGGGCGGCCGCTCGAGACCCGGTTCGACCCGCTGGTCTGTGTCGACCAGCGGGGCGTCGCCGAAGGGATCGTCCCGGTCGACCGGCTGCTCGGCGCGCTCGTGCGCTGAGCGACCGGGGAGCTCAGGCGGGCGTCTCCTGGATGTTCGCCTTGACGGTCTGCACGACGTCGTCGGGCACGTCGGTCATGCCGTGCTCCTCCTTGGCGTGGGTGGCGACCTGGCCGAGGATCTCGTCCTCGCTTTCGCCGCTGAAGGTGGCGGTGCATCCGGGGACGACGGCACCGCAGGAGAACTGCTTCATGAGAGGCTCCGATTCGCGCTTGAGGGGTGAGTTTCGAGCCTACCCGCGATCCCTGCTCCCCACGCAGGTACTCTCTCTGCCCCGTCGCTGGGGAGTGGTGTAATTGGCGAGCACGGGGGCCTTTGAAGCCCTAGGATCCGGTTCAAGTCCGGGCTCCCCAACCTTCCGTCCGATCGCGAACGTATGTTCGTACCATGCCCCGATGGACCGAACCCGACCTGCGTGAGATCGTCGCAGCGTCCGATTCTCTCGGAGAGGTGCTCCGGTCCTATGGCCTTCGTGCGGCCGGCGGCAACTACCGTCAGATCACCACCGCGATCGAGCAGTGGGGAATCTCGATCGAGCATTTCACCTACCGCAAGCGTCGCCGCGCGCCTTCCGGCTCGGTAGGCGTTCCGCTGGCCGAGGTCCTGGTCGAACGCAGTCGATATCACCGAGGTTCGCTCAAGCGGCGTCTTTATCGGGAGGGGCTCAAGGAGCGGCGGTGCGAGCTCTGCGGCCTGGAGGAGGAATGGAACGGCGCGCGGATCTCGCTCATCCTCGATCACGTCAACGGCATCCATGACGACAACCGTCTCGGGAACCTGCGCATCGTCTGCCCGAACTGCAACGCGACGCTGCCGACCCACTGCGGACGGAACCTCGAACCCACGCACCCGCCGCGACCGTGTGCCGGATGCGGGCTGGAGTTCCCTCCGGGCAGACCGGAGACGCGATTTTGCTCGCGGGCTTGCTGGCACCGGACGCGCCGCGCGGTGCCGCGGCCCGAGATTCGCCGCGTCGAGCGCCCGCCCCACGAGCAGCTGCTCGCCGAGATCGCCGCCACGAGCTGGTCGGCGGTCGGGCGCAAGTACGGTGTCTCCGACAACGCGATCCGCAAGTG
>JACDAP010000529.1 GCA_013695395.1 Solirubrobacterales bacterium | reverse complement strand
GACCAGAGCATGGGCCTCGGCCTGCGCGCCCTCCGCGGCTTCTCGAGCCTCGAGATCATCGACCGCCTCGGCCTGCGGGCCCTCTCCGAGCGCGCCCTCTTCGAGGGCACCAAGGGCGGCTTCAAGGCCGCGGGCGCCGCGAGCCGGACGTTCGCGAGTGCCTCCAAGCTCGGCAAGCCAGAGCGTCAGCGACCGCGGAGCACCACGGGCCTCTTCGACCTCACCCCGGACGAGGACCAGCAGATGCTCGTCGAGGCCGTCACCGCGCTGGCGGGCGACTTCCGCCCCGCCGCGGTGCAGGCCGACACCGCCTGCGCGGCGCCGCCCGAGCTGCTCGCGAGCGCCAACGAGATGGGCGTCGCCACCCTCGGCGTGCCGGAGGCGCTCGGCGGCTTCGTCGAGGAGCGCTCCGCGGTGACCTCCGTGCTCGTCGCCTCCGCGATGGCGCACGGCGACATGGGCCTCGCGATCGCCGCCCTGGCCCCTGGTGCGGTCGCGACCGCGATCGGCCTGTGGGGCACGCCGGAGCAGCAGGCGAGGTACTTGCCCGCCTTCACGGAGGAGACCCCGGTCTGCGCGGCGCTCACCATGCTCGAGCCACAGCCACTGTTCGACCCCTGGGCGCTCTCCACCACCGCGAAGGCGAGCGGTGACGGGTTCGTGCTCGACGGCACCAAGGCGCTCGTGCCCCGGGGAGCGGAGGCGGAGCTGTTCGTCGTCGCGGCGAACCTCGAAAGCCGCGGGCCGTCGTTGTTCCTCGTCGAGTCCGGCACCCAAGGCGTCAGTGTCGAGGCCGAGCCCGCCATGGGCGTTCGCGCCGCGGCGACCGCGACCGTCCGCTTCGACGGGGTGAAGCTCGACGCGGACGCCCTGCTCGGTGACGCCTCCCCCGAGGTCTACGCCGAGTGCGTCCACCGCGCCCGCATCGCGTGGTGCGCGGTCAGCGTCGGCTGCGCGCAGGCCGTGCTCGACTACGTGATTCCCTACGTGAACGAGCGGACCGCGTTCGGCGAGCCGATCTCCAACCGGCAGGCCGTCGCGTTCATGGTCTCCGACATCGGCATCGAGCTCGAGGGCATGCGGCTGACCACGCTGCGGGCCGCGAGCCGCGCGGACATGGGCAAGGAGTTCGCGCGCGAGTCCGCCCTGGCCCGAGTGCTGTGTGCGCGCAAGGGCATGGACATCGGCTCGAACGGCGTCCAGCTGCTCGGCGGCCACGGCTACATCAAGGAGCACCCGGTCGAGCGCTGGTACCGGGACCTGCGAGCGGCGGGCGTCATGGAGGGCGCCCTCCTCGTCTAACGCGAGCGAAAGCACACGATGATCAATCTCGAAGTCCCCAAGAAGGCCCAGCCGCTCATCGACCAGGCCCACCAGGTCGCCGAGCACGTGCTGCGCCCCATCTCCCGCAAGTACGACCTCGCCGAGCACGAGCGCTCCAAGGAGCTCGACATGCTCGCCGCCATGATCGACGGCCTCAACGAGGGCGACGCGGGCGGGGGCGCCGGCGCGACCGGCGTGCGCCGCTCCGCCGAGGAGGCCACGGACGGCGCCAAGCCGAAGAACCGCAACGGCTCGAACCTCTCCACCGTCCTCTCGATCATGGAGATGTGCTGGGGCGACGTCGGCCTCACGCTCTCGATCCCCCGCCAGGGCCTCGGCAACTCGGCGATCGCCTCGGTGGCCGACGAGGAGCAGCTGAAGCGCTACGAGGGCCGCTGGGCCGCGATGGCGATCACCGAACCCGAGGCCGGTTCGGACTCCGCCTCGATCCGCACCACCGCCGTGCTCGACGGGGACGAGTACGTGCTCAACGGAGAGAAGATCTACGTGACCGCCGGGGAGCGCGCCGACCTCGTGGTCGTCTGGGCCACCCTCGACCGCGACGCGGGCCGAGCGGCGATCAAGTCCTTCGTGGTCGAGCGCTCGAACCCGGGCATGAAGCTCGACCGGCTCGAGCACAAGCTCGGCATCCGCGCCTCGGACACCGCGGCCTTCCGCCTGGAGGACTGCCGGGTGCCGAAGGAGGATCTCCTCGGCTCCCCGGAGATCAACACGGGCGCGGGCTTCGGCGGCGTGATGCAGACGTTCGACAACACCCGGCCGCTCGTGGCGGGCATGGCCGTCGGCGTGGCCCGGGCCTGCCTCGAGCACACGCACGACGCCCTCGTCAACGCCGGCGTCGTCATCGATCGCTCCCGACCGCTGCTCTCCCAGTCCGCCGCGGTCGCGCGGTTCCTCGAGATGGAGGCCGACTACGACGCGGCCCGCCTGCTCACCATGTCGGCCGCCTGGATGGCCGACAACTCGAAGCCGAACTCGCTGCAGGCCTCGATGGCCAAGGCGAAGGCGGGTCGCATGGGCGTCGACGTGGCCCTCGGCTGCATCGAGCTGCTCGGTGCGGCGGGCTACGGCGAGAGCGAGCTGCTCGAGAAGTGGGCCCGCGACGTCAAGATCCTCGACCTCTTCGAGGGCACGCAGCAGATCCAGCTGCTGATCGTCGCCCGGCAGCTGCTGAAGAAGAGCTCCTCCGAGCTGAAGTAGCCGCCGAGCCCGATCCCGTGTGCCTTCGGGCTCCCTATCGGAGCCGACGAGCACACGGGATCACGCTGCCTGCGAGGGTTGAAGCATGGGCGCTCACGGTTCCGGCACGAAGGACGATCCCTGGCAGCTCGTGACGCCGCCCGGCTCGTCCGCCTACACGATGTACGCCGATGAGACGCTCGACCCGCCGCAGCTCGTCTGCGTGGTCGGCAAGGCGAAGCTCGCCTACGACTTGCGGGCGCTCGAGGACGCCCACGCGATGCTCGTCGCGCACGGGGACTGGATGGAGCTCGGGATCGCCGACGAGGGCAAGCCCGCCATGGAGGGCACGCTCGAGGCCTGGGCGCGCAGCGAGGACATCCCGCTCGGCGGCTTCTACGGCCTCAAGAAGGGCATGCGCGGCCGCTTCGCCATGTACGTCCCTCCGCTGCTGGAGGCCCTCGGCCGCGTCGAGCTCACGCACGTGGCGCGCAACAACCGGGTGCGCGCCATCTGAGGAAGTGTCCATCGGGGAGAGGCGCGAGAATCGGTGGATCCGGGCTGACTCAGCGGGCGGCGCGCCGGACGAGGGCGCTGAGCGCGTCGGCGGCCACGACCATCACCAGCAGCGCGAGGATCAGCGTCGCGGTCTGCGGGTACTGGAACAGCCGGATCGAGACGTCGAGCTGCTGGCCGATCCCGCCAGCGCCCACGAACCCGACGATCGTGGCCGCGCGCAGGTTGCACTCCCACTGGTAGAGGGTGAGCGACAGCACGTTGCGGCGGGCGAGCGGCCAGAGCACGAGCGCGATCAGGCCGAAGCGGCCGACACCGAGCAGGCGGACCGCATCGAGCGGGCCCTCCTCGACGGCCTCGATCTGCTCGGCCCAGAGCTTGCCGAGCAGCCCGCCGGAGTGCACGCCGATCGCCAGCGCGCCGGCGAACGGTCCGAGGCCGACCGCGGTGACGAAGATCAGCGCCCAGATCAGATCGGGAATGGCGCGCATGAGGTTGAGCAGGTTGCGCGCGACCGCGTAGGGCACCCCCGCCAGCGCGCGACGCGCCAGCGACAGGCCGGGCGTGCGGGTGCTTGCCATCAGCGTCGAGGTGGCGAAGGGCGTCAGCGGGATCGCGATCAGGACGCCGATGACCAGCGCGACGAGCGAGATCTGCAGGGTGCTGAGCATCGCCGAGCTGACCTCGGCCAGGTGGGCACCGCTCAGATCAGGGCTGGTGAAGCCGCCCAGGAAGTCGCCGGTGCGCTGCCGGGCGGCGTTCTCGACGAGCAGGCCCGGGTTCGCGCCGGTGCCGATCGCGCTCCAGATCACCAGTGCCGCGAGGATCGCGCCGAACCCCAGGCCCCGGGCAGGGTGGCGCCGTCCTCGTGCGGGTTCGGGTGCGCGACCCGGGTGGCCGGGCCGGACGGGAGGAGCGTGGCGCGAGGTGATCATCGCTGCGCGTCCCCGGCCAGCTCCGGCGCGCCGTCGTAGACGGCGTGCAGCGCGCGCTCGGCCAACCCCGAGGCGCTCGCGTCCAGCACGAGACGGCCGTGCGCGAGGCCGACGACCCGCTCCAGGCGCCGCGCCACGTCGGTGTCGTGGGTGGCCAGCAGGAGCGTCGCGCCGCAGTCGTGCGCGAGACCCTGGAGGGCGTCGAGGACGAGGGTGGCCGACCGCGCGTCGATCGAGGCGGTCGGCTCGTCGGCGAGGATCAGCTGCGGGCGCTGGACGAGGAGGCGGGCCACCGCGACGCGCTGGCGCTCGCCGCCGGAGAGCTCGCGGACCGGCGCGTGGGCCAGGTGACCGATCTCCAAAGCAG
>JACDAP010000525.1 GCA_013695395.1 Solirubrobacterales bacterium | reverse complement strand
AAGCTCCCCGCCGCGACGGGGACATGGGCGGCGGCGGGTTCGGCGAAGATCGCGACGCCGATCGCGAGCAGCCCGCCGAGCGCGAGCACCGCACGGCCGGCGGGCGCCGCCTCGCGGAAGCCCAGCGCGGTCACGAGATGGCACGCCCCGAGCACCACGAACCCGGTCGTCATCATCCAGCGATCGGTCGCCCCCTGGGCGGCCAGCGCGCTGATCGTGTCCCGCGTGGCGTCGTAGGAGGCGGGCTGGCGCGAGGCCGCAAGCGTCCACCCGCCGATCAGGGCGACCGGGGCCAGCAGTGCGGAGCCCCAGGCGGCACGGGCAGCGAGCGAGGACACCGAAGCTCAGTCCAGCAGCTCCACGTCGACCTCGAGCGCCCGGTACGTCGGGAGCGCCCGTCGGTCGCGCGTGACCAGCGCCAACTGGTGTGCCACCGCCGCGGACCCGACGAGCGCGTCGTAGACGGCGCCGCCGGCGATCCGCAGGGTGCCCATCCGCGCGCTCAGATCGGCGTGCTGTCGGGCGCCGAGGAACTGCGAGTACGGGAAGCTCCCCGCGATCAGGCGGCTCACCGTCTCGGGGCTACGACGAGCGGGCGGCGGGAGACGGGTGAGCACGGAGAACGTCTCGAACGCGGCGTGTCCGCTCAGGCCGAGCGAGCGTCCGAGGAGCGCCCGGTGGGTCGCATCGTGGGCCTCGTGGTCACCGAGCAGCAGCGCCAGCGCGACGCTCGTGTCGACCAGGACATCCGGCGTGCTACCGCTGCGCGGCATCGCGCAGTGCCTGCACCGCGTCGTCGTCGATCGCCAGCCCCGTGGCAGGGATCACGAGGCGGCCGTCGCGCTCTTCGAGGCGCTCGTCGGCGACGGGCACCTCGACGCGGAGGCCCGCCCCGTCGGCGGTGACCTCCACGACTCCGGGGCGCAGACCGAGATCATCGCGTAGCGCCTTCGGGATCACCAACCGCCCTGCCTTATCAATGGTTGCACGCATGCCCGAACGCTACCACGGCTTTACCTGCGCGTGAGCAGCCCGCTCCTACACTCACCCGCGCCCCATGAGCTTCTTCCTCGCCTTCCTCGGGTTCGCCGCGCTGATCGTTCTGCACGAGCTCGGCCACTTCGCCGCCGCCAAGGCGGTCGGGATGCGCGTCGAGCGCTTCTCCCTGTTCTTCCCGCCGCTGGTGGCGAGGATCAAGCGGGGAGAGACCGAGTACGCGATCGGAGCGGTGCCGCTCGGCGGCTACGTGAAGATCACCGGGATGAACCCGGCGGAGGAGATCCCCGAGGAGCATCAGCACCGCGCCTACTATCGCCAGCCGGTGTGGAAGCGCGTCGTGGTGATCGCCGCGGGACCGATCGTCAACGTCGTGGTCGCCTTCCTGCTCTTCTGGGTCTTCTTCGTCGCGCAGGGCCCGGCGGTCGCCCAGCCCGAGATCGAGTCGGTCACGCCGAACTCGCCGGCCGTCGGGGTGCTCATGCCCGGCGACCGGCTGCTGGCGGTCGACGGGGTGCGCGGCGACTTCGAGCGGCTACGCGATCAGATCGGCACGCACCGCTGCGCCGGGACGCCCACCGACGGCTGCAAGGCCTCTTCCCCCGCGCTGCTCACGGTCGAGCGGGGCGGGCGTGAGCAGCAGCTCAGCATCACCCCGAGCTACGACGGCGAGCTCAAGCGCCCGCTTGTCGGCTTCGCGCCCACCGCAAAGACGGTCGCCGAGGGTCCGATCGAGGCCTCGGGCTCGTCCGTCGACGCCATGTGGAACGTCACGACGCTCACCGTGACCCGAATCTCACAGCTCTTCTACTCGGCCGAGGCGCGCAAGGAGATCTCCGGCATCGCCGGGACCTACGAGACCTCCCGACAGGTGATCAAGACCTCCAGCTTCCAGACGGTCATGTCGATCTTCGGCCTGATCTCGCTCTCGCTGGCGATCATCAACCTGTTCCCGTTCCTGCCCCTCGACGGCGGCCACATCTTCTGGGCGGTGGCCGAGAAGCTCCGCGGGAAGGCGATCTCCTTCCGGACCATGGAACGGGCATCGGTGGTCGGCTTCATGCTCGTGCTCGCGCTCTTCTCGATCGGCCTCCTGAACGACATCGACCGGTTTCAAGGCGAAGGGTTCGGCATCAGATAGTGGAGCGTCGGTAGGCTCGGCGCAGACCCCCTGAGGAGAGGAAATCCGCAGCCATGAGCACCACCGAGGAACGCCGCGCCACCAACGCTTCGAGCATCGCCGAGGCATTCCGCATCACCGCGTCCGAGCGACCTGATCAGATCTTCCTGCGTACCAAGGAGGACGAGGTCTCGCTCACCTTCGCGCAGTCGCTGGAGCGGGTCGACGCGATCGCCGGCGGCCTAGCCGGTCTGGGCCTCACGAAGGGCGACACCTGCGCGCTGCTCATCGGCAACCGGCCCGAGTTCGCGCTCTGCGATCTCGCGGTGACGATGACCGGCGGCGTGCCGTTCTCGATCTACATGCAGTACACGCCCGAGCAGATCCAGTTCGTGGTCTCCGACGCGGGCGCGAAGATCCTCATCTGCGAGCAGCAGTTCCTCGCCGGCGTGCTCGAGGCGCGCAAGGAGCTCCCCGACCTCGCGCACGTCATCGTGATCGATGGTGAAGCGCCGGAGGGCGTGACCCCGCTCGCCGAGATCGAGGAGGCGCAGTCGGACTTCGACGTCGAGGCATCGGTCGCCGCGCTCGGCCCGGAGGATGTGCTCACCCTGATCTACACCTCGGGGACGACCGGCCCCCCGAAGGGCGTCCAGCTCTGCCACCGCAACCTGCTCAGCGCGGTCCAGGCCGTCGAGCAGACCGTGCAGTTCCCCGACGCGGCGCGGGTGATCTCCTGGCTGCCGAGCGCGCACATCGCCGAGCGCGCGGCCCACCACTACCTGCCGATCGTCTACGGCATGACGGTCACGTCGTGCCCGAACGCCAAGGAGGTGCTCTCCTACGTCGCCGCGGTCAAGCCGAGCTGGTTCTTCGCGGTGCCGCGCATCTGGGAGAAGCTCAAGAGCGGCCTGGAGGCGATGATCTCGGGCAAGGAGGACGACGAGCGCGAGCAGGCCGAGGGCGCCATCGCCGCCGCGATCCAGAAGGTCCGGCTCGAGCAGGCTGGCGAGGAGGTTCCCGCGGAGCTCGCCGCCGCTGTCGCCAAGGCCGACGAGGCGCTCTTCTCGAAGCTCCGTGCGCAGCTCGGCTTCGACCAGATCGAGGCGGTCAACGTCGGCGCCGCGCCGACGCCGCCCGAGGTGCTCGAGTTCTTCCACGCGATCGGCATCCCGGTCGCCGAGCTGTGGGGCATGAGCGAGACCTGCGGCGCCGGCTGCGTCAATCCGCCCGACAAGATCAAGATCGGGACCGTCGGGCCGCCCTCGCCTGGCGTCGAGGTCAAGCTCGCCGAGGACGGGGAGCTGCTCATGAAGAGCGACGTCGTGATGCTCGGCTACCGCAACCTGCCCGAGAAGACCGCCGAGGCGATCGACGAGGACGGCTGGCTGCACACCGGGGACATCGCGACGATCGACGAGGACGGCTACGTCACGCTCGTCGATCGCAAGAAGGAGATCATCATCAACGCGGCGGGCAAGAACATGAGCCCCGCGAACATCGAGGCGACGGTCAAGAGCTCCTCGCCGCTGATCGGCCAGGCCTGCGTGATCGGCGACCGCCGCTCCTACAACACCGCACTGATCGTCCTTGACGCCGACTTCGCCCCGGCCTACGCGGCCAAGGCGGGCATCCAGGACGCCTCGCTCGAGGCGCTCGCCGAGAACGAGCAGGTCCGCGCCGTGGTGCAGAAGGGCATCGACGACGGCAACGAGAAGCTCGCCCGCGTCGAGCAGATCAAGAAGTTCGAGATCGTCTCGGGCGACTGGCTGCCCGGCGGCGACGAGCTGACCCCGACGATGAAGCTCAAGCGCAAGCCGATCGCCGAGAAGTACAAGGACGCGATCGAGGCGATGTACGCCGGGTAGCCGCCCGGGGGGTCTCGACGGTCGGGCGCCTACAGCCGCTCGATCGTCGTCGACCCGCGGGCGACGCGGAAGCGCGCGAGGTCACCGACCGTCGCCTCCGGGCGCAGGATCGTCGACGGGGAGCGGAAGGTGGCGAGCAGCTCGTCCGGGCGGGCCTCGAGGATCCCGTAGCCCTTGGACTCCGTCTCCGCGTAGGCCAGGTGGGGGTTCGCGGCCAGGAGCGTCGTCGGCGTCAGCGGCCCGCCCCCCTGCGGCACCCCCGCGCCGGCGAGCGTCTCATTGATGCCGCCCGAGGTGATCGAGCCGCCGACGAACTCGGTGGCGAACGGCCGGCCGCCGATCCGGCCCGTCGTGGTCACCTGCCCGGCGAAGAACGTGTGGATGTCACCGGTCATCGTCGTGATGTCCTGCACTCCGGCGGCGAGCAGCTGCTCACCGACGATCCGCCGCTCGTCGGCGTAGCCGTCCCACTGATCGGCGTTCAGCTGCACACCGGGCGGCAGGTCGAGGCCGGCGAACATGACGCTCGAGCCGAGGAGCTTCCACGGCGCCTGGGAGCGCCGCAGCGCGTCGACGAGCCAGTCGCGCTGCTCCCGGCCGAGGATCGAGCGGCCGGGCCTGCTGCCCTGGGGGCACGGGGTGACCGGTTCGCAGGCGAGCTTGTCCCGGTACTGGCGCTGGTCGGTGAGGAACACCTCGGCCCCGCCCAGGTTCACCGAGCGGTAGATCCGCGACCGGTCCTGCCAGTCGCGGGCGACGGGGTGATACTGGAAGAAGGCCTCGTAGCCGTTGCGGCGCCGCGCGGCGAACGGGATCCGCCGGTCCACGATGTCGCCGGAGTTCTCGCCCGCGTAGTCGTTCTCGGCCTCGTGGTCATCCCAGATCGCGACGTAGGGATGGGCGGCGTGCATCGCCTGGAGCATCGGGTCGGCCTTGTAGAGCTGGTACTTGGCCTGGAACTCGGCGAGTGACTGCACCTCGCCGTCGCCGTTCTTGCCGGTCGTGTCCCGACGCGGCTCCGTGGCGCTCTCGCGCTCCTCGTAGATGTAGTCGCCCAGGCAGACGACCAGGTCGAGATCATCCTCCGCGGCCAGGCCCGCGTGCGCCGTGTAGAAGCCGGCGCGGTACTTCTGGCAGGAGAAGAAGCCGATCCGCGTCGGCTCACGAGAGTCGGCGGGGCGCAGCGTGCGCAGGCGGCCGACCGGCGAGTCCGCCGTCCTGGTGTGGAAGCGGTAGAAGAACTCCTGGCCCGCAGGCAGGCCGGTGACGTTCTGGCGCACGCAGTAGTCCCGCACGCTCGCCGCCCGGGTCGTGCCGCGCTGCACCACGTTCTTGAACTCGGCGTCCCGGGCGATCTCCATCGTGACCCGCCCCGAGCGCTCGATGCCGTCCACGCGCGTCCAGAGGATCGCGCCGTCGGTCCGCGGCTGGCCGGCGGAGACGCCGAGCGTGAAGCGGCCGTCACGGATGAGCGGCTCGGGCCGGATCCGCTTCGAGGGGCGCCCGCCGGCGAGGGCTGTCGTCCCGCCCAGGACGAGCGGGGCGCCGGCGACTGCGCCGGCCTTCAGCAGTTCACGCCGGGAGAGCACGCTGGCATGGTGGCAGCCCGGCGAGACGGCTGAGCCACCAACGGTGTGAACCTGCTGTCGCGCGCGGCATCGGTTCAGCGTCGGCGTGCTTCCCAAGTGAGGTCTGGCCTCATCTAGGAAGCACGCCGGTCGATCAACGCCTGGCCTGCCTCGAACGCGCGGGCGGCGGCCCGCCGGACCGGGAGCCGCGCGCGGGCGAGCTGGTGGGCGGCTGCGGCACGGATCTCCTTCGCGCGCTGCTCGGCCGGGGAGGCGGGGAAGCGCGCGCGGACCCGCGCGCGCAGCTCCTCGAGCGGGTACTCGTAGATCACGACACGCTCCCGGGCGCGAACCTCGCCCTGCCAGAAGAGCCCTTGCAGCTCCTCCTCCATGGCCATCTGCGCGCGCATCCGCGGGGTGACGCGAAGGGTCCAGTCGTGGTGGATGTTGTGCGGCTTGTGGAGGAAGACGAGCTCCTCGCCGCCTGTGCCCGCCTCCGAAGGAGGCTGGGTGGCGATGTCGACGATCCAGCGGTGGTGCTCGTGGCCGAGGTGCTGGCCGTTGCCCTCGACGTTGTAGATCAGCTCGGCCAGCACCGTCGGGACCTCGACGTAGCCCGCCCTGGCCACGCGGGAGAGCTCGGAGCAGACCCACATCGGATCGCGGACGTCCTCCAGGGTCGTGACGCACACGGCGAAGTCGAACTGGTCGTCCGCGAAGGGCCACGGCTCGCGGTCGCAGATGTCCCGCACGACCCAGGTCTCGGCGCTGAAGTGCTCAGGGCCGGGCCCGAAGGAGCCCATGTCGCCGCGGGTCGCGTGCGGCTGCAGGTCGATCACCCAGTCGGCCCGGTTCAGCGGCGCCGCCCAGCCACCCACGTCGAGCACGAGCGCGTCGTCGGGCAGCTCGGCGAGGAAGCGGTCGGAGGCACTGGGCAGCACGGGGGGAACGGTAGTCTGCGGGCGATGAGCGCGGTCTCCGCCCTGCACTTCCTCGACCGTGCAGAGCTGCTCGCGCAGGCGGGGGAGCACGCCACCGCCTACCGCGCCGCGGCGCCGTTCCCGCATGTCGTGCTCGATGACTTCCTGCCGGCGGACGTCGCCGCGGCGGCCGCGGCGGAGTTCGCCAGCCTGCCCACCGGAGGCTGGGACCGCTACGAGGACGCCGGGAACACGCTGAAGCTCGCGACCTCCGACGAAGCGCAGATGGGGCCGCTGCTGCGCCACCTGATCGGGCAGTTCAACGGGGGCGCGTTCATCTCGTTCCTCGAATCGCTCACGGGGATCGGCGGCCTGCTGCCCGATCCTCAGCTGGCCGGCGGCGGGCTGCACCAGCTCAACCCCGGCGGCTTTCTCCGCGTGCACGCGGACTTCAACCGTCACCAGGTGCTCAGGCTCGACCGCCGGATCAACGCGCTGCTCTATCTGAACCCCGGTTGGCAGGACGACTGGGGTGGGGCGTTCGAGCTCTGGACGCCAGACATGCAGGAGCAGGTCGTGAAGCTGCCGCCGGTCCTGAACCGGCTCGTGGTGTTCAACACGACGAGCGAGTCCTTCCACGGCAACCCGGATCCGGTGGCGTGCCCGGACGGCAACGCGCGCCGGTCGCTGGCGTTCTACTACTACACGAACGGCCGCCCGGAATCGGAGGTGACGGGCGCGCACTCGACCCTCTACCAGACGCCCGGACAGGCCCCCGGCGGCGAACCGGCCGCGCCGGTCACCGAGG
>JACDAP010000524.1 GCA_013695395.1 Solirubrobacterales bacterium | reverse complement strand
CCCCGGCTCCCGCGGCGACGACGCCGTCCACGACGGCACCCGCCCCCACCGCGCCGCTGACCGGCCCGGTCGGCGGCCTCGGCGGCGGGGTGGGTGAAGCGGTCACCGGCGTCGGGGACGGTCTCGGCGGCGCACTGACCCCGGTCTCCCCGCCCCTCGGGGGCATCGTCCAGGAGACCGTGAAGGTCGTCGGCAGCGTGATTCCCGCGGCGACCGAGGCGGTCAACGCACTGCTCGACGGCCTCGCCGGCGGCGGCTGAGGAGGAACTCAGCGCGTGAGGAGCGTGGGCTGCTCGAGCAGCTCACGGAGGCGACGCAGCAGGCGGCCCGCGTCCGCGGCGTGGAGGATCCGGTGGTCGCAGGAGAGCGTGAGCTCGACGACGCGCCGGGCCACGACGGCGCCCTCACGGACCACGGCGCGCGACTCGACCGCGCCCATCGCGAGCGCGGCCGCCTGGGGCTGGTGCAGGAGCGAGGCGACGTGCCTGACGCCGAACTCCGCGAGGCTCGTCAGGGTGAACGTGCCGCCGTTCTGCTCGGGATGGGTCAGGGAACCGTCGCGCGCGCGGCCGGCGAGCCGCACGCGTGCCGCGGCCAGCTCGAGCACCGACCGCGTGTCGGCGTCGAAGAGCACCGGCGTGGCCGCGCCGTCGGCGGTCGTGGTCACGATGCCGACGTTCACCCGGGTGTACCGCTCGAAGCGGCCGTCGCGGTAAGCGCCGTTGGCCCGCGGTGCTTCCCGCAGCGCGAGCGCCGCCGCTTTCACCACGAGGTCCTCGAAGCCCAGGCTCGGAGCGCCGCCTTCGGAGGGTGTCAGCGACGCCAGGAGCTCCGCGGCCGCCTCCATGTCGACCGTGATGGTGGCACTGAGATCGGGGACGGTGGCGCGGGATTCGGCCACCCGGCGGGCGTGCTGCGTCTGCGCCCGGGTCAGCTCCTCGACGCTGGTCTCGCCCTTGGGCGGCCGGGCGTCGGTGGAGGTCGTGTGCTCGAGCTCTGGCATCCGCCCGGACAGTAGTACGACTCAGAGCTCGCTCACGGGCCCGGTGCGCCCCGAGGGGAGCACCGGGCACCGATCGCTGCGCGGTGACACACGGGAGTGCCGGTCCGCGCGACGCACGCAGGTCACCCCGACGGTGTCCGGGTGCGCCGAAACCCCCGCTCGGAGGGTTTCCACCGTCAACTATTCCCTCCTCGCGGAAATCGACGCATGGTTCGACCGGACGGTCCGCTCAAACGCTCCCGACGGGACCACCTGCTCCGAACCATCGAACGATGGTCAAAGGTGGACACACGGGCGTGCGCCAGGCCGCGGCGTGGCCCGCGGCGGGTCCGGGCACGTACCCGGACGAATGCTCCGCTACGAGGCCCGCACCGCCGCTGACCCCGAGACCGCCTGGTCCTTGCTGGCCGAGCCCGCTCGCTGGCACGAATGGGCCCCGCATGTGCGTGGGGCCTGGGGGCTCGGGGCGCCCGAAGTGCGCCGAGGCGCCCGCGGCGCGGCACGCCTGCTCGGTGTCGTGCCCGTCCCCGCCCGGGTCACCGCCGTCGCCGAGGGGCGCTCGTGGACCTGGAGCGTCGGCGCGCTCGACATCGACCACCGGGTCGACCCCGATGGCGCCGGCGGTTCGGTGGTGGGCGTCGACCTGCGGGCGAGCCCCGCGTTCGAGGCGGTGCTCCGGGTCACCTACGGTCCGGTGGTGGCGCTTCTGGTCAGGAACCTGGCGCGGGTCGCCGGCGAACGCGAGACCGGTCGGGGTCGCGTCTGAGCCTGGACTGAGCGCCTTGCCCGTGCGGTCCGTTGACCGCTCCGGCCGGTGGGAGTTCGGCATCCGCTCCGCACCGCTGGCTGTCGTGCCGGCGATCAGCCTCGCGGCGGGATGACCGTCAGCCGCGAGAGGACATCCAGCGGCTGAGGCGGGGTCTCGGCGAGCCCTTGCGCGTGGAGGAACGCGGCGGCCGCGTCGAGCCCGGCGTCCCCCGCAAAGCACCGCTCGCCGACCTGCACGGCCGGTGCGCGCTCAACGCCGAGCGCACGCGCTCGCGCCGTCGCCTGCTCGAGCGTGCGGCGTGTCCCCTTGGTCTCGAGCGCCTTCAGCAGCGAGCGGGGGTGCAGCTCGCAGGCCGAGCCGGCAATGAGGACGTTGTCGAGGACGGAGAGGTCGCGGGCGCCCGCGTAGGCCTGTCGGAGCGCGGCCTGGAGGAACGCGACCGCGCGCCCCGTCGACTTCGCGAAGGTGGCGGCGAGGTTCGCGAGCTCCGCGTCGAAGGGCAGCTGCTCCGGCGCTCTGACCGGCTGCAGCCCGCGCTCGGCGGCCCGCGCAGCCAGCGCGTCGAGGTCGATCTCGGCGGGTCGGCCGAGGTGGACCGGGATCCACTCCGTCGCGACCGGCATCACCTGGAGCGCGCGCTCGGCGGCGAGCAGCGACTCGGGATGCCCGATGTCCAGGAACAGGACCGGGTGAGGCGGAGCCGCCGGCTCAGCCGTGGATGAGCCAGCCGTCGGCGGCACGCGCGGCCTCCATGACGCCCTCGGAGAGCGTGGGGTGGCCGTGGACCATGCGCGCGACCTCCGCGTAGCCGCCCTCCATGGCCCGTACGTTGACGAGCTCCTGGATCATCTCCGTCGACTTCGCGCCGACGATGTGGCCGCCGAGCAGCTCGCCGTACTTCTTCTCCCCGATGATCTTGATGACCCCGGTGCGGTCGCCGTAGACCGTGCCGGCGCCGACCGCGCCGTACTGGAGCTTGCCGACGACGACGTCGTAGCCCTGGTCGCGGGCCTGCGCCTCGGTCAGGCCGAAGGAGGCCACGTTCGGCTTGCAGAAGGTCGCGCGCGGGATGTCGGGGTAGGAGATCGGGTGGGTCGTGTCGCCGTGGATCGCCTCGGCGGCGATGACACCCTCGTCGGAGGCCTTGTGGGCCAGGGCCGGGCCGGGCACGAGGTCGCCGATCGCGTAGACCTTGGCGACCGAGGTCTTCTGGGTGCCGTCGACCTCGACGAGGCCCTGCTCGGTGAGCTTTACGCCCGCGGCGTCGAGCCCGAGACCCTCCACGTCCGGCCCGCGGCCCGCGGCGATCACGAGGTAGTCGGCCTCGCCGTCGGTGCCGTCGTAGGTGAACGTGACCTTGTCCCCGGCGCTCCGCACGTTCTCGACGAAGGTCTTCGTCTTGACCTCGATGCCCTGCTTCTTGAAGCCGCGCTCGGCGACCTTGGAGATGTCGGCGTCCTCGCTCGGCAGGACGCGGTCGAGCCCCTCGAAGAGCTGGACCGTCGTCCCGAGGCGCGCGTAGGCGGAGGCGATCTCCGCGCCGGAGGCGCCGGCACCGACGACGGCGAGGGTGGCGGGCAGCTCGCTGAAGGCCCAGGCCTCCTCGGTCCCGATGACGCGCCCGCCGAACTCGGTGCCGGGGATCGGCCGGGCGACCGAGCCCGTGGCGAGGATGACGCCCTTGTTCGCGGTGATCTCGGTGCCGTCGACGGTGACGTTGCCCTCGGCGGTCACGGTGCCGGTGCCCTCGATGACGTCGATGCCGTTCTTCTTCATGAGGCCCGCGACGCCGCCGGTCAGCGTGCCGACGACCTTCTCCCGCCGCTCGGTGACCTCGGTGAAGTTCACGGTCGGCTTCTCGACGTGGATGCCGAAGTCGCCGGCCTCCTCGACCTCGGTGAGGATGTCGGCCACGCGGAGCACCGCCTTGGCGGGGATGCAGGCGACGTTCAGGCAGCGTCCGCCGATGTCGCCCTTCTCCACGACCGCCGTGCTCATGCCCAGCTGAGCGGAGCGGATCGCGGCGACGTAGCCGCCCGGTCCCGATCCGATGACGATGCAGTCGTACGCGCTCTGGGCCATGAATCGAGCCTATCGCTAGAGGCCCGGAGGGCCAGGTGCGCCGACGGCCGGTCGGCTCAGCGTCGCTGCTCGCCCGGGCGCGCCGGCATCTGCATGCGGGCCATCGCGCGGATGAGCTTCCAGAAGAACGTGCCGCAGACGGCGACGACGACGACCGAGCGCAGCGCGCCGGCCACGGAGCTTGCGACCAGGAGGGAGAGGGCGGCGAACGCGGCCGTGATGCCGAGCAGGACCTCGAAGGCGAGGACGGCGCTGTACTTGGCCAGCCACATGCCGCCCGCGCAGGCGACGAGGATGAGCCCGACAAGGACGGTGCCGCCGAGGGTCGCGCCCTCCACCCGCACGCCCGCGAGGTAGAGCACGATGTTCAGCGTGCCGAGGCCGAAGGCGAGCAGTGCCGCGGCGGTGACCCACGCCGGGCGCTCACCCGGGCCGAGCGGTTCGAGCCTGTCGCGGACCGACTGGTTCCTGGCCTCGGTCTTGACGGCGCGCGCAGCGTAGGCGGCGGCCATGGCGCCCTCCGGCTCGGGGACGACCGGGCGCGGCGTGGGTCGGGCTGCGTCGGGGTCGGGGTCGGGCTCGATCGCGGCAGGCTTGCTCGGGGCGGGAGGCGGCTTCGGTGCCTCCGAGCGGATCCGCTTGCGACTACGCGATCCCAACGGGGGCCTCCTCGAGCGCGGCCTTCAGGGTGGCGGCAGCCTGCGCGGGGTCGGGCGCGTCGACGAGCGCGCGGACGGCGACGATGCGGCGGGCGCCCGCCTCGACGACCTCGCGAACGTTCGCGGTGTCGATCCCGCCGATCGCGAACCACGGGCGGTCGATGGCCTGGGCGGCGGCGTGGCGGACGTAGTCGAGC
>JACDAP010000486.1 GCA_013695395.1 Solirubrobacterales bacterium | reverse complement strand
GTCGCTACCCGGCCTGACGGCCTTGGAGAGATCTCCGATTCCTCCCGAGAACTCCGATCCTCCGCGACCTTTTGACGCGGATTTTCGTGGACCGAAACGTACCTACGATTTGAACGCGCCAACCCCGTCTTATCGGCGAATAGCCTCTGCTGATTGTCGGTGAGTTTCGCGACACAGCGGGCGTGGCCGGCCCTTCGCATCACGGGGGCTTCTACGAGCGACGATCGCCCACGATTCCCTTTCTGCCCCGATTCTCGGCCTCCCCGGCCCTTCCCGCACGGTCCCCCCTGGACCCATTGGTCTCAATCAATATCATCAGAGGCCGGGGATCCACCGGAAATCGACCGACCTCGGGGGGCCAGATCGTGGACGATTCACGCTGCCTGCGATTCTTCCTCGAACCGACCGACACGCTCCATCGCCGTTATGAGGCGCTCCGCGCCTATTTCGTCGAGCGACGTCCCCTCAAGGAGATCGCCCTGCGATCCGGCTACAGTTACAACACCCTGCGCGACGTCATCTGCGACTTCCGGGCCCGGTGTCGTGAGGACCAAATCCCCCCCTTTTCGTCACCCCTCAGCTGGGGAGACCGCAGCGCGACCGCTCGCACTCGGCCGTCGGTCCGGAGGTCCCGGAGGTGGCGGACTGCCGAGGGCTGGACCTCAGCCCGGGACGTCGCCTGAGGACCCGGGTCGCCGGGATCTTCCTGTTCCTCCCCTTATTGGCCCGACTCCGCTTCGACCAGATCGTCCAGCGTGCCGACTATCCCGGCTCCGAGATGGTGCCCGCCGTCGCCGCCTTGCTGGGCCTGCTCACCCTGAAGTTACTCGACAAGGAGCGGCGCAGTCATATCAGCGATTTCAACTTCGATGAGGCCCTCGGCCTATTCGCCGGCCTCAACGTCCTGCCCAAGGCTACCTTCGCCGCCGATTACTCCTACCGCACCCGACGGCAGCATCAGCAGCAACTGCTCGTCGGTTGGATCTCCGCCCTGGCGCCGCTGCTGTTCCCCCACGGAAAGATCTTCGCCCTGGATTTCCACGCGATCCCCTTCCGGGGCGATCCCACCGCGTTGGACAACCACTTCCTGCCCCGCCGCGGCAAGGCCGGTCCCAGCGTCCTCGGCTTCTTCGCCCAGGAGTCCGAGAGCCGGGTCTTGTGCTACGCCAACGCCGATCTGACCCGCGCCGATCAGCCGGGGGAGTTGATGCACTTCGTCGAGTTCTGGCAGGGCATCACCGGACACGATCCGCAGTGGCTGTACTTCGACAGCAAGGTGGTCCCCTACGCGGAGCTATCCCGCGTCAATCAGCGCGGGATCCACTTCGTGACCATCCGCCGGCGTGGTGCCGCGGTGGTCCGTCGCCTGCGCCGTCTGTCGCCCCAGGCGTGGCAGCACGCTGTGATCGACACACCCAAGCGCTGTCATCAACGCATTCGGTTCGTGGACGAGACGATCCGGCTGCCCGGCTATGAGGGCACGATCCGCCAACTGGCCGTCGATGGCCTGGGACGGGAGCAACCCACGTTGTTCCTGTCCAATAACCTCGCGGAGACGGCCCGCTCCTTGATCATCCGTTATGCGGGTCGCAACGCGGTGGAGGACGGTCTGGGGGCCGGTGTGAACTTCTTCCACCTGGACTGCCTGGCCAGCGAGGTGCGGCTGAACGTGGACCTGGATGTGGCGCTGACGGTGCTGGCCAACGGCTGCTACCGCTGGCTGGCGCATCAGCTGCGAGGCTTCGACAAGTCGGCGCCGAAGCGGGTGTACCGCAAGTTCGTCGAGACGGGCGGTCGGGTGGAGATCCAGCCGGATCGGATCCTGGTGCGCTTCGACAAGCGGAGCCACAACCCGATCCTGCGCGAAGCCCAACTGGACAAGGGATGCCCGCCGATCCCGTGGTTGGGTAACCGGACGGTGGCCTTCGCCTACCCCTGACGCCCGTCTCGGACGGTTGTCATAATGTAGGGGAGTTTCGGTCCGCGAAAATCCGCGATCAAGGAGCGGGCCGTCTCCGCGAGGTTATTGGACAGGAACAACGTGGGTTGCTCCCGTCCCAGGC
>JACDAP010000216.1 GCA_013695395.1 Solirubrobacterales bacterium | reverse complement strand
CTCCTCTCGCCGCGCCTGCAGCTCGGCGCGCGCGACCGCGGTCGCCAGCCGGTCGACGGAAGGCAGGTCGCGCAGCCGGTCGCGGTCGCTCATACGGAACGGCGAAGGAGTCGAACCTTCCAGCGCGGGATGCCGCGCCCCGCCGGTTTTGAAGACCGGTTGGGCCACCGGGCCCGGGCCGCTCCCCGCCGGCTCACCGTACTCTCAGCGCCCCCGGCGTCCCGGCGGTGATCGCGCCGACCACGGGTCCGGGGAGCTCCCCGGCGCGCTCGGCGGGGACGGCCACCAGCAGCCCGCCCGAGGTGGTGGCGTCGCAGATGAGGCGGCGGCGCGCCTCCGGGACGTCCGCGGCGAAGGTGGTGAACGGCTCGGCGTAGGCGCGGTTGCCGGCGCTGCCACCCGAGACGCCCGCGTCGGAGGCCAGCAGCTCGAGCGCCCCGTCGATCGCGGGAACCGCGGCCGCGTCGACCTCAGCGGCCACGCCGCTGGACAGCGCGAGCGAGTGCAGGTGCCCGAGCAGCCCGAACCCGGTGACGTCGGTGACCGCGTGCGCACCGGCGGCCCGGGCAGCGGCCGAGGCTGCGGCGTTGAGCTCGGCCATCGTGGCGACCGCGCGCGCCAGGAGCGCGTCGTCGCACCGCCCCCGCTTGCGCGCGGTCACGATCGCGCCGACGCCCAGTGGCTTGGTCAGCACGAGCACGTCTCCGGGGCGGGCTCCGGCGTTGGTCAAGAGCTCGTCCGGGTGGACCAGGCCGTTGACCGCCAGGCCGTACTTCGGCTCGGGGTCGTCGATCGAGTGCCCGCCGACCACCGAGGCGCCCGCCGCTCGCACCGTGTCCGCACCGCCGCGCAGGATCTCCCGCAGGACGTCGCCGCCGAGGCGCTCCAGCGGGAAGGCCACGATGTTCATCGCCGCGACCGGCACGCCGCCCATGGCGTAGACGTCGGACAGTGCGTTGGCCGCGGCGATCACGCCGAAGTCGTACGGGTCGTCGACCACCGGCGTGAAGAAGTCCATCGTCATGACGAGCGCCTGCTCGTCGGAGAGCCGGAAGACGGCCGCGTCGTCGGCGCTGGCCGAGCCGACGAGGACGCGCGGGTCGGTGACCGCCGGCAGGCCGCGGACGATCGGCAGCAGGCGCGCGGCGGGGAGCTTGCAGCCGCAGCCCGCCCCGTGCGACAGCGACGTCAGCGCGACGGCTTCGGACACGCCGGTCACCCTCTCGACCTCGCTCGACGCCCGACCGGGCGCCCCGTGGTCACGCTCAACGGATGCCGGTCCGCGCGTCGTCGCCCGCGGGCGCCTCGCCGGCGGCGCGCATGAGCGCCGCGACGGGGACGCTGAGCGGTGCGGTGGCCCGCGTGACCAGCAGGTCGGTATCGAGGCGTCCTCCCCTGACCGTGGGGCCGAACGGGGTCGCGAACGCCCCGTCGGCGGTCAGCGTCAGCTCCGGTTCGAAGTCGTCGAAGACGACGTCGCGCCCCAGCGTGTTGCCCACTGCGCGCCCGCGGTGGATGATCGGCCGCACCACGTGGTGGCTGTCGGGGACCCCGAGCGAACGGTGCAGGGCACAGAGGCGGTCCATCTCATCCGGGTCCGCGTTCTCGGGATCCTCGAGCGTGGTGGCGATCCGCACCCCGATCCCGAGGTCGATCAGCCGCGGGATCGCCTCGACGACCTTGCGGAAGTTGCCCGGGCCGCGCATCTCGTCGTTGACGTCGGGCTCGGGATGGTCGAGCGAGATCTGGATCTCGACCGGCAGCCCCGCCCAGGCCTCCATGCGGCGCAGCCGGGCGGGCGTGAAGACCGTGGCGTTGGAGAGGATCAGCGTCGGGGCCTGAGCGGCCAGGTCCGCGACGATCTCGATCAGCTCATCGTGCAGGAACGGCTCGCCGCCGGTGATCCCGAAGCTGTCGAAGCCGAGCTCCCGGCCGTCACGCGCCGCGTCGCGGATCTGATCGGCGGTGAGCTGGCGGCGCGCGACGCCGGGAGCCGACTCGGTCAGGCAGTAGGAGCACTGCAGGTTGCAGTGATAGTTGCTGTAGAACCACAGCCGCGACCCGAGCCGGCCCAAGGCGCCCGGATCGGTGTCTGCGCTCACGCGAGGCCCTCGGCGCTGAGGCGCTCGGCGACCGTGGCGCTGACCGGCAGGCCGAGCGCGGTGCAGTACCGGTTGAGCATCATCGTGGTGGTCGTCACGAGGGTGAGCTCGACGATCTCCGCGGCGGCGAAGTGCTCGGCCATCCGGGCCTCGACGACGGGATCGACCGCGCCGCGGCCGGTCGCCAGCTCGTCGACCCAGGCGACGAGCGCCCGTTCGCGGTCGACGGTGAAGGCGTCCTCGGCGGGCCCGCTGTCCCGAAGCGCGCGGACCTCGGCGTGGACGAGGCCCTCGTCGAGGGCGACGACCGTGTGGGAGCGGACGCAGTAGTCGCACTCCAGCAGCGCCGACGCTCGCAGGACCGCGATCTCCTTCAACCGTGCCGATACCGCGCCGGGGCCGAGAGCGGCGCCGATGAACGGCATCGCGACGTCGAGCAGCTCCGGCACGTGGGCCATCGTGCCCGCGATCGGGCCCGGGGCCCCGTTCGCGTAGTAGGGGCGGGCGAGGAGCGGGGCCTGGTCGGGGGCA
Organism: Solirubrobacterales bacterium; assembly: GCA_013695395.1. Taxonomy (GTDB): domain Bacteria; phylum Actinomycetota; class Thermoleophilia; order Solirubrobacterales; family Solirubrobacteraceae; genus Paraconexibacter. The sequence continues at coordinate 7,063 of JACDAP010000216.1, read as the reverse complement.
ACCGGGGCGACGATGCTGCTCATCGCCGGCCGGCCGCTCGCTTGCGGCAGCGCGCTCACAGATCAAACGTAACAAGCAACGACGACGACGGGCGCCATTTCGTGCGCGTTCCGCCGACGGCTCCTCCGGGTTCCAGTGATCTCTTGAACCTTTTGCCTCGCGGCCGGGTCCACACGGTCATGAGCACCACGACCACCACACCGACGAGCAACCTCCCCGATGCCCGGCTCCTGGCCAAGGGGCTGGCCGTGCTGCGGATCTTCTTCGGCCTGATCGCGCTGCTCAACGGGCTGGCCAAGCTGTTCGATTTCCGCAACATCGAGATCGGCTTCTTCAAGGCCAACCTCATCAACCTGGCGGAGACCCGGCAGATCCTGGACTTCGAGGCCAACAAGCGCGGCGGTTCGGGCACGGAGGTCCCCGGGCTCAAGACGCTCGTCAACGGCGTGATCCTGGCGAACTTCGGGATCGCGGAGGTGCTCATCACCGCAACCGAGATCGGCGTCGGGCTGGCGCTCGTCCTGGGCATCGCCACGCGGGCCGGGGCGCTGGTGGGGCTCGGCCAGCACCTGTTCCTGGCGGTGCTGTACCTCTCGAGCAACCGCTGGCTCTTCGAGCAGCCACACGAGTGGGTGCCGCTGGTGATCCTCGCGCTGGTTCCGGCCGGCCGGATGTGGGGCCTCGACGCACGTGTCGTCGCCCGTGGGCCGACGTGGCGGAGGTGGCCGTTCTGACGACTGCTCCGGAGAAGCTCGAGCGAGCTGAAGTAGGCCGGTCCGCCGCAACCCTGTCCCCTGGGTGTCGCACAGCGAGACGTACGGGACACGGTTGCCCCGCCGGCGCGGCTCAGCCCGGCAGGCGGCCGTCGAAGCGCGGCAGCCCGTCGTCGGGCACCAGGCCGTCCTCGAGCATCCAGGTCGTGAGCTGGTCGGCGCCGGCGGTGACGCTCACCGATCCCGGCTCGACGCGGGCGGAGGCCTGCATGCCGGTGCCGGTCCGGTGGCGGCAGCGCCCGCAGTGGCAGTAGGCCGCTGCGCTCGGCGGCTCGGAGAGCTCGAAGCGGACCGCGCCGCAGCCGCAGCCGCCGGTGAGGGGAGCAGGGGGCGTCATGGCGCCACGCTATCGCGGGGTGCCGGCGTCGCTGTGCGAGCATCAGCCGATGGGACGCCTGGACGAGCTGGACCTCTCGCTGAAGCTCAAGCGCAAGGAGCAGGACGCGCGGCTCCAAGTCGCCCAGCTGCGCCTGGCGGAGCTGCGCCTCGCGCTCGGTGGTCTGGTGGACGCCGAGGCGGGCACCGGCCCGCCGCTCTGCGTCGCCCTCGAGGGTTGGGACGCGGGCGGCAAGGGCGGCGCGATCAAGCGCCTGGTCGCCCAGCTCGATCCGCGCCACGTGCGGGTCGTCGCCTACTCGGCGCCCACCGCCGACGAGAAGCGCCACCACTTCCTCGGCCGTTTCTGGCCCGCCCTGCCCGGGTGGGGCGGCATGTCCGTGTACGACCGCACCTGGTACGGGCGCGTGCTCGTCGAACGTGTCGAGGAGTTCGCCACCAAGGCCCAGTGGCAGCGCGCCTACGACGAGATCAACAGCTTCGAGGGGACCCTCGTGGCCGAGGGCATGATCCTCGTGAAGTTCTGGCTGCACATCTCCGACCAGGAGCAGAAGGAGCGGTTCGACCGCCGTGGGAAGGATCCGCTCAAGTCCTGGAAGCTCACCGAGGACGACTGGCGCAACCGCGAGAAGCGCCCGCTCTACGAGGCCGCGATCGAGGAGATGCTCGAGCGGACCGACACCGAGGCCGCCCCGTGGCACCTCGTCGAGGGGAACTCGAAGCGGTACGCCCGGGTCAAGGTGATCGAGACCGTGATCGCCGAGATCGAGCGCGGGTGCGCCGAACGCGGCTTCCCGCTGCCCGGGCCGGCCGCGGAGGAGTGAGCGCGCCCCCATGCAGCAGCTCACCGGACTCGACTCCGCCTTCCTCCAGCTCGAGACGCCCTCCCAGTTCGGGCACGTCGCCGGCCTCGCCGTGTTCTCCCGGCCGTCCACACCCGAGGATTACGACCCCTACACGGCCTGGCGCACGCAGATCGAGGAGCGCCTGCATCTGCTCGAGCCGCTGCGGCGGCGCCTGGTCGAGGTGCCGCTCGGCCTCGACCACCCGTTCTGGATCGAGGACCCGCACTTCGATCTCGACTTCCACGTCCGCCACACTGCCGTCCCACCCCCGGGGAGCCGGCGGCAGCTCTCCGACGTGGTCGCACGCATCATCGGCCGGCCCCTCGACCGCACCCGCCCGCTGTGGCTCTCCTACGTCATCGAGGGCCTCGCGGGCGACCAGTTCGCGGTCCTCACGGTCTTCCACCACGCGACCGTCGACGGCGCGTCCGGCGTGGAGCTCATGACGATCATGTTCGATCAGCAGCGCGAGGGGCGCCCGGTCACCGAGCGGCCGGCCGACGACTGGGTCGGCGAACGGAAGCCCGGCGACCTCGAGCTCCTCGTCCGGACCGCGCTGAACCTGCCGCGGAAGCCGGCCCGCGCGGTGCTCTTGGCCGCCCGGACCGCGGGCGAGATCGGCCGGGCGACCCGCAACCCCGTCCTCGTCAAGGCCGCCGACCAGGTTCGCGCAGGGCTACGCGGTCCGCTCGGAGCGGTCCTGAACCTCGGCCGCGAGCGCGAGCACGCGCCGACCGCCTCGCTCCCGAGCCTGCGCCCGCCGCGGACCCCGTTCAACGCGCCGATCACCCCGCACCGGCGCCTCGCCCTCGGCTCCGCCTCGCTCGACGAGGTGCGCGCGATCAAGAAGGTGTTCGGCGTGACGGTCAACGACGTCGTGGTGGCCGTCTGCTCGGGCGGCCTGCGCGACTGGCTCGAGCGCCACGACGCACTGCCCGACGCGCCCCTCGTGGGGCTCGTCCCGATCTCCGTGCGAACCGGCGAGGAGGAGCACCGCTGGACCAACCGGGTCTCGATGCTGATCACCGCGCTGCCGACCGACGAGGCTGACCCCGTCGCCCGACTGCACGCCGTCCACGAGGCGATGCAGACCAGCAAGGACCTCTTCGGCGCCCTGCCCGCCGAACGGCTCACCGACTTCGCGGAGTTCCCGCCCCCGGCCGTCTTCGCCCGCGCGATGCGGGTCAGCTCCCGGCTGCACCTCGGCTCCCGCTTCACGCCCGGCAACGTCGTCATCTCGAACGTGCCCGGCTCTCGCGCACCGCTCTACGCAGCCGGCGCGCGGCTGGAGCACTACTACCCGCTATCGGTCGTCATGGAGGGCCAGGGGCTCAACATCACGGTGCAGAGCTACCTCGACCGGCTCGACTTCGGACTGGTCTGCTGCCCCGAGCTCGTCCCCGACGTGGAGCTCATGCTCGAGGCGATCCTCGCCGACATCGACGCGCTCAGCGCGGCGGCGGCCGACCTGGTGTCGTGATCTGACTCGATGAGTCGCTCGCGGGGCGGAGGGATGTCGGCATGCCCCGTTCGGTCCCGGCTCGCGGTCATCATCGACGCGGCAACGCGAGCGCGAGGCTCCGCACGATCCTTGTCGATCTCCCTGAGATTCATCAATCTCCCCGCTGTGAACTCATCATTCTCCCTGCTACGATCTGCTCATTCTCCCCGTTAGGTATCGTCGTCGCGTCGTCGACCGTGAACTTACCGAGCGTTTGGGTGCGGTCGGCGCCGTCGTGATCGAAGGACCCAAAGCGTGTGGAAAGACCGCCACCGCCCGCCAGGTCGCGGCCAGCGAGGTGCTGTTGGACGTCGACGCCGAAGCTCGTCGGGCCGCCGAGCTCGACCCCAGCCTCATCCTTGCCGGCCCCACACCTCGCCTGATCGACGAGTGGCAGATCGAGCCGCATGTCTGGGATCACGTCCGTCGCGCCGTCGACGATCGCGTCGCGCCCGGCCAGTTCGTCCTCACCGGCTCAGCGATGCCGCCCGATGACGTGACGCGGCACTCCGGGGCCGGACGCTTGGCCCGCCTGCGGATGCGCCCCATGAGCCTGTTCGAATCGGGCAGCGGGAGCGGGGAGGTCTCCGTGGCACGGATGTTGGATGCGGAGCCGCAGAGCGCCGCGGATCCCGGGCTCACCGTCGCCGACGTCACCGTCGAGCTCGCCACCGGCGGGTGGCCGGGCTTCCGGGGGCTGACGACGACCCAGGGGTTGTCGGCGGTCCGCGACTACCTCGGCGAGATCCAGCGGGTGGACATCGGTCGCGTCGACGACCGCCGCCGCGACCCCGACCGTGTGGCTCGTCTGGTACGCAGCCTGGCGCGCAACGTGGCGACCCACGCGGCGGCAACGACCCTGGCGGCCGACACCGGAGGGGCCGGCGGGCCGCTGAAGGACGACACCGTGCGTGAGTACCTCACCGCCCTCGAGCGACTGATGATCGTCGAGGATCTGCCGGCGTGGTCGCCGCAGATGCGCTCGCGAACGGCACTGCGGTCCGCGCCCAAGCGACATTTCGTCGACCCGTCTCTCGCCGTCGCCGCGCTGGACAGCACACCCGAGCGCCTTCTCGGCGACCTGAAGACCCTGGGCTTCCTCTTCGAGTCGCTCGTGGTCCGGGATCTCCGCGTCCACGCGCAGGCCAGCGGCGCCAGCGTGCACCAGTTCCGCGACGCCTCGGGCCTCGAAGTCGATGCCATCGTGGCGGCGCGCGACGGCCGTTGGGCGGCATTCGAGGTCAAGCTCGGCCAGCGACAGATCGACGAGGCCGCAGCGACCTTGCTCCGCTTCGCCGAGAAGGTTGACACCGACACGGTAGGTCCCGCCGCAACGCTCGGCGTCATCGTCGCCACCGGGTATGGCTACCTGCGGCCGGACGGCGTGGCCGTCATGCCGGTCGGGGCGCTCGGCCCGTAACGGGCGCCACATTCTGCTCGCGACTGTCCCGGTGCACCGCCTGGCCATCCACGCTAGGGCCAAAGGCGCCGAGGACGGAGTTGCGGGCGTTGCACGCGATGCGCCGGCCTGGATTCGAACCAGGGTCTGACAGGTTATGAGCCCGCTGCTCTACCGCTGAGCTACCGGCGCTTGGCCGTGAAGCGCGTGACGACCTTACAGCGGCGCCCGGGGCTGTCGGAGAGCGAATCGGATCGTGAGGAACAGGACAGCGCCGGTGGCCATGGAGCGCTTCATGCGCGGGAGTTCTAGCGAACGGCGGCGACGGCGCGCTCCAGCTCTCCGGGGGACATCGGCCCCTCGAAGCGGGAGCGCACGACGCCGCGCCGGTCGATGACGAAGGTCCACGGCTCGGTGGCGAGCTTCCAGGCCGCCAGTTGCGGCCGCACGCCCTTCTCGACCTTGTTCTCCCGGAAGACCTCCTGGTGGACGAACGCCACACCGCTGCCGGCCCGCGCCTTCGCCTGCAGGGCGACGTCGACCACCGGGCCGCAGACCCGACTCTGGCAGAGCTGCGGGGTTGCGAACTGGAGAACGACCGGCTTCTTCCCGAGCACGTCGCGGAAGTTGACCCGATGGAGCTCGGGCGCCGGCGGCAGGCGGGTGTCGATGCTTCGCTCGTCACCTCCCGCGGAGGCGAGCGTGTCGGTGTCGATCGCAATGGCGCGCTCACCCGGCCCGGGAGGTGTCGCCCCCTTGCTGCCTACCGTCATCACGGCCGGGTCGGTACGCATGAGGCGTCTGTCCAGGCGCACGAGGGCGATCACCGACACGCTGCCGTTGCGCTTGAACGGGACGTCGGCGATGTAGACGGACTTCGCGGAGTCGGGGTCGTCGAGCGTCGTCCGGGAAGCGAACGCGCTCTCGACCTTGAGCGACTCCGATCTGGCGACGTAGGGGCCGCGCACCCCGGTCCCATCCGGACGGGCCGTGTAGAGGACGACCTCGGCTCCGGAGAGCTGGCTGCGCGCCAGGTCGTAGATCGCGAAGGCGACACGATTCTCGCCCTTCTCGAGCAACGAGACCGACGGCTGGAGGATCGGCCCCTGCGGCAGGTCGCCCTGGAGCTCGGCGAGCGTCTCCCCGGCAGCGGGCGTCGGGAAGTCCTCCGCCTTCCCGCTCGGCGGCGGGGTCGTGGGTGGGGCGGCGCCCTCGGAGTCCCCCCCGCTCCCGCAGCCGGCGATCGCAAGGAGCGCGAACACGGCGAGCAGCGAGGTGAGCAGGCGGACGGGCATCGCCCGCGGGAGCCTAGGTGCTCGCACCGACACCCGCGTCAGTCGCCTGGTTGGATGGACGCAAACCAACGCACGAGGAGCAGCGACATGGCAGAGCGGGCAGCACTCATCACCGGGGCCTCCAGCGGGATCGGGCTGGCGATCGCAGAGATGCTCGGGGAGGAGGGGTACGCGCTCACCGTCGCCGCGCGGCGTCCGGACAAGCTCGAGGCGGCCGCGGACGGGCTTCGGGCAAAGGGGTACGAGGTCCAGCACATCGCCGGGAACCTCGGGGACGAGGAGACGATCAAGGGCGTCGTGGCCCAGCACGAGGCCGCCTACGGCCGGCTCGACGTGCTCGTCAACAACGCCGGCGTCGGGATCGGCGAGCTCGTCGGGGACCTGACGACGAAGAAGGTCGACATCCAGCTGAACACGAACCTCCGCGCGATCTTCCTCTTCTACCGCGAGGCCGCCACACTGCTGAAGGCGGCGGGGGCAGAGCACCGGAACGCCCTGGTCGTCAACACCTCCTCGATCTCCGGCAAGGTCGGCGAGGGCTGGCTGAGCGTCTACTCGGCCACCAAGCACGGCGTCGTCGGCTTCACCCAGGCGATGAACAAGGAGCTCGCCAACGACGGGATCAAGTCGACCGCGCTCTGCCCCGGCTTCGTCGACACCCCGATGACCGAGTTCGTCAAGGAGCACGTGCCCGCGGAGACCATGATCACCCCGCAGGACATCGCCGAATCCGTGCGCTACCTGCTCAAGACCTCCGCCGGCTGCGTGGTGCCGGAGATCCAATTCCTGCAGCCGGGCGGCGGGCTGCTCCCGAACGCCGGCTGAAGAGGGACGCGACCCACGCGGCGCGGCGGGGACGACCCGCCCGCCGCAGCGCGTCTCGCGGGGTCAGACGAGCTCGCGCTCCTCGCGGG
>JACDAP010000483.1 GCA_013695395.1 Solirubrobacterales bacterium | reverse complement strand
GAGCTCCTGCGCCGCCAGCACGCCGAGGCCCGCGCGCGGCTGCCCGAGCCCGCCTACGACTACTTCGCGGGCGGGGCGGGAGACGAGGTCACCCTCGCCGAGAACGAGCAGGCCTGGCAGCACGTGTGGCTACGGCCCCGGCAGCTACTCGGACTCGGGGCCGCCGACGCCTCGCTCGAGCTCCTCGGCGCCGCGATGGCCGCCCCGATCGTGCTCGCCCCCGTGGCCACCCACGGGCTGCTGCATCCCGACGGTGAGCTCGCAGTGGCCCGCGCGGCCGCCGACGCGGGCCTTGTCATGTGCCTCTCCACCCGGGCGACCACGGACCTGGCCGACGTCGCCGCCGCGACCACGGCAGCCAAGTGGTTCCAGCTCTACATGGACATCGACCGCGACCGGGTCCGGCGGATCCTCGAGCGCGTGCAGGCCCACGGCTACGGCCAGATCGTCATGACGATCGACCTGCCGGTGGCGGGTCGGCGCGAACGGGAGCGTCGCCACGGCCCCGTGCCGTTCCCCGAGGGCGTCGCCCTGGCCACCCACCTGGGTGATCAGGCGGACGGCGGCGTAAAACCGGTCGTCGGCGGCTGGCACGCGCCCACCTGGGAGGACGTGGCCTGGGTGGCGCAGGCCAGCGGGGTCCCGGTGATGCTCAAGGGGGGCCTGACCGCGGAGGACGCGCTCCTGGCCGAGCAGGCCGGGGCCAGCGCCGTGGTGGTCTCCAACCATGGCGCGCGCCAGCTCGACGGGGTCGTTCCCACCGCCGTGGCCCTGCCCGAGGTCGCAGCCGCCCTCGCGGGGCGGCTTCCCGTCCTGGTCGACGGCGGGATCCGCTCGGGCGTTGACGTCGTCCGCGCGCTTGCCCTCGGCGCCGACGCCACGCTCGTCGGCCGGCCCTACCTCTGGGCCCTGGCCGCGGGTGGACGCGAGGGGGTCAGCGAAGCGCTCGCCGCGCTCGTCGAGGACACCGAGCGGACCCTCGCGCTGGTCGGCGCCGAACGGCCCGCCGACGTGCGGCGCGAGCACGTCCGCCTGCGGGCCTGGTGAGCGTCCCGCTCAGAGCGCGAAAAGCCTTCCGTCCGGGCTCTTGACTTCCGCTACGAGCAGGGAAAAGACACAAAATGTCGGCATTTGCGACACCACGTCAGCCGAACCGCCCGCTTTGCGGGATTGGCCCCTTCGCACTCGAGCGAGGTGTGGTTTGGTTCCACACCTTGAGAGCAGCGCGACAGCACCGGAAGGCGGACAGGGCAGCACATGAACAAGGGTCGTACGGCACCGAAGAAGAAGGTCAGTTGCGCGGACTGCTATTTCCACTGCAACACGCTGTGCGCGCTCGGGCTGGACGAGCCCTGCCCGACCTTCCGCCCGGACACGCCGGAGGGCCTTCGCCCGCCGACCCAGCTGCGCTTTCTCTTCCGGACCGAGCGCCGCACCCAGTCCGCCTGGGCCTTCCCCACCGCGGACGAGCAGGCGGCGCTGCACAGCGCCTGAGGTTCAGGCCTCGCGGGCGGCCTCGAGCGCCGCGGCGAGGCTCTCGGCGTCATGGGCGCCGGTGACCCGCTCGCCCGCCACGAAGAACGTCGGCGTGCCGCTCACGCCGCTGGCCTCGGCGCTCGCCACGTCCTCCTGCACGCGGCGGACCCCGCCCGGCTCCTCGAGCAGGTCGCGGACGAAGCGCTCGATGTCGAGGCCGAGCTCGCCCGCGTAGCCCTCCACGTCGGCGAGCTCGAGCTCGTCCTGGTGGGCGAAGAGCATGTCGTGCATCTCCCAGAAGGACGCCTGGTTCCCGGCGGCCTCGGCGGCCTGCGCAGCGAGCGCCGCGTGCGGGTGGACGTCGCGGAGCGGGAGGTGGCGGAAGACGTAGCGCAGCTCGTCTCCGAAGCGCTCGCGCAGCTCGGCGACCGGGCCGGTGGCCTCGCCGCAGAAGGGGCACTCGAAGTCCCCGTACTCGACGAGGGTGAGGGGCGCAGAGAAGGAACCGCGGATGTGGTCACGCGTCTCGTCGACGGCCGGCGAGAGGGTGGAGGGCAGCGCGGGCTGGGTGCCGTCCTGCGCGTGGGCAGCCCAGCGGAAGAACCCGTAGCCGACCGCGGCGGCCAGGGCGGAGGCCGCGAGAACCCCGACCTTCGCCTCCTCCTGCAGGGCTGGATCGTCGAACGCGAGGTCGGTGACGAACAGGGAGACGGTGAAGCCGATCCCGGCGAGCGCGGCGCCGCCCATGAGATGCCGGTTCCCGACCCCGCGCGGGAGCGTGCCCAGGCCGGCCCGCACCCCGATCAGCGAGGCGATCGTGATGCCGACGAGCTTGCCGACGACCAGGCCGCCGATGATGCCGAGCGTGACCGCGGAGCCGACCGCGGCGCTCAGGGCGCTCCCGGAGAGCTCCACCCCCGCGTTGGCCAGGGCGAAGAGCGGGATGATCACGTAGCTCGTCCACGGGTGGATCGACTCCTGCAGGCGCTCGTTGGGGGAGAGCGCCCCGCCGACCTCGAGCAGCGCCGAGCGGCCCGAGGCGGCGCTCGGGGACTGCCGGAACGAGCGCGTGGCCCGGGCGGCGCGCTCGACCGCCTCGCGCTCCGGCGGGTGCACCGCGGTGAGCATCCCGAGCGTGACGCCCGCGATGGTCGGGTGGACACCCGACTTGAGCATCGCCACCCAGAGTGCGAGTCCGGCCACGAAGTAGGCCGGGCCGCGCCAGATCCGGACCGGGCGCAGCAGCAGGATCGCCCCGATGATCCCCGCCGCGGCCAGCAGGTAGGCGACCTCGATCGACTCCGAGTAGAAGACCGCGATCACCGCGATCGCGCCGATGTCGTCGACGATCGCCAGCGTGAGCAGGAAGACCCGGAGCGGCGCCGGGCAGCGCGGGCCGAGCAGCGCGAGGGCGCCGAGCACGAAGGCGATGTCGGTCGCCATGACGATGCCCCAGCCCTTCACCGCATCCGTCCCCAGGTTGAAGGCGACGTAGACGAGGGCCGGGACGACCATCCCGGCGAGCGCGGCCAGGGCGGGAATCGCCGCCTCCCGCTTGTCGGTCAGCTCGCCCATCGAGAGCTCCCGCCGGATCTCGAGGCCGACGACGTAGAAGAAGAAGACCATCAGCCCGTCGTTGACCCAGTGGCGAAGATCCTCGGAAATCTCCCCGCCGCCGAGAGAGATCGTGAGCTTCGTACCCCACAGGTCCTCGTAGGCGCCTGAGAGCGGGGAGTTCGCCCAGACCAGGGCGACGATCGTTGCGGCGAGCAGGAGGATCGCCCCGCCCGCCTCGGTGTGGAGGAACTCCTGGAGCTGCCGCGTGCCCCCCGGGCTCCACGGCGAGATGCGCTCCCGCTTGGACTGGGGCTGGGCGGGCGCGCTCACCCGAGATCGAGCATCCGCTGCGCGAGCGCGCGGAAGAACGCCGAGCGCGGCACGATGCCCACGGGCTCGCCGTCCTTGACGACAGGGACGATCAGCACGCGATGGTGGAGGAAGGTCTCGGCGAGCTGCACGTCGGAGACGTCGGAGGAGGCCTCGACGTGCTCGTCGTTCATGTGGTCGGCGAGCAGCTCCTCGCCGCAGCCCCGACGCGTCTCGAGGGCCTCGTCGAGCGAGTGGCGCACGAATGCGGCGGATTTCAGCTGGCCCAGGTACTTGGGAAAGAGGGCGGCGATGAACTCCCGCTCCCCGAAGATGCCGAGGAGCTTGCCGTGCTCGTCGACGACCGGGAGCGCCGGCAGCTCCTGCCCGATGAGCACCTCGACGCTTTCCTTCACGGTCTGGGTCTCGCGCAGCAGCGGCGCGATGACCATGGCCTGTTCGGTGATCGACTGCGGCATCAGACGTACCTCACGAGGATGTAGAGATTGGCGATGACCATCGAGACCAGCGTCGCAGGGATACCCACCTTGAGGAAGGTCAGGAATCCGATCGGCCGGCCCGCCCGCTCCGCCATGCCCGCGGCGGCGACGTTGGCGGCCGCGGCGATGAGGGTGAAGTTGCCGCCGAAGCAGGCGCCGAGCGCCAGGGACCACCAGTAGGCGTCGTCGTCCGTATCGTTGAGCTGCTCCACCACCGGGATCATCGTCGCCGTGAACGGGATGTTGTCCACCAGGCCCGAGGCGACGGCGGAGACGGTCGAGATCCCGAGCAGCTCGGCGGTCCGGTTGCCGTCGGTCACCGAGGCGATGCCGTCGGCGATCTCCTGGACCGTACCGGTCTCCTCGAGCGCACCGACCATCACGAAGAGGCCGATGAAGAAGAAGAGCGTCGGCCACTCGATGCCCGCGAGCGCCTCCTCTACGGTCTGGCTCGTGAGGAAGAGCATCACGGTCGCGCCGGCCAACGCGACGGTGGCGGGCTCGATGTGGAGCGCCTGGTGGGCGAAGAAGCCGGCGATGGTCAGGCCGAGCACAGGCATCAGGCGCTTCAGCTCCGCCGGATCCTCGATCGACTTGGCCGCGTCGAGCTCCATCACCCGGTCGCGGGCCTCGGGGGCGATCTGCAGGCGGGAGCGAAAGTAGAAGTAGAGGCCGCTCGTGACGACCACGAACGCGATGATCGCCGGCGGGGCGAGGTTCACGAGGAAGTCGAGGAAGCTCAGATCGGTCGCGCCCGCGATGAGGATGTTCGGCGGGTCGCCGATCAGCGTCGAGGTGCCGCCGATGTTGGAGGCGATGATCTCGATCAGCACGAGCGGGATCGGGTCGATGTCCAGCGCGTCGGCCAGCAGGAACGTGATCGGCACCATCAACAGGACGGTGGTCAGGTTGTCCAGGAAGGCCGAGAGCACCGCGGTCGCGATCGCCAGCGAAGCCACGACCGCCCACGGACGCCCCTTGGAGAGCTGACCGGCCTTGATCGCGACGTAGGTGTAGACGCCGGTCGGCTCGGTCAGCTTGACCACGAGCATCATGCCCACGAGCAGGCCGATCGTGTTGAAGTCGATCGCCTCGATCGCCTTCTCCTGCTCGATCGTCTGCGTGATCAGCACGAGGATCGCGCCGCCCAGGGCGACCTTCGTGCGGTTGACCTTCTCGGAGGCGACCAGCGCGAGGGCGCCGACGAAGATGACGATCGCAAACGTCATCAGGCGGCTCCGGGCGGGGCGGGGAGGGGAGGCATGGGGCGGGACTCCTGTCGTTCGGGCAGGGGACGGTCGGGTGCCGACCAGTCTTCCCGGCGCTCCACGGAGTCGCTGCTCCTCGCGGCAAGGGTATAGCGTCACCCCGGTCGCGAGAGTGGGAGGGGTCGCAGTGGAGATCACGGTGTTGGGCAAGTCGCCCGCCTGGCAGGACGCAGGCGGCGCGTGCAGCGGATACCTGGTGCAGGAGGGCGAGACGCGCCTGCTGCTCGACTGCGGCAACGGGGTCTTCGGGAAGCTGCGGGAGCACGTCGACTACATCGATGTGGACGCCGTCGTGGTCAGCCACCTGCACGCCGATCACTTCTTCGATCTCGTCCCGTTCGCCTCCGCGCTGACTTACGCCCCGCGGCAGCAGCCGGTCCCGGTGGACCGCTGGCCCGGGACCGACCACCCGGCGCGCCCGGAGCTGCACGCGCCGCCCGGTGCGCGTGCGGCCTTCCACCAGGTCTGCGCGGGGGGCGGCATGTTCGCCGAGCACATCGAGGGCGCCTTCGCGCTGCGCGAGTACGGGGTCGACGACGTCCTCGAGATCGGTCCGCTCACGGTGCGCTTCTGCGCCGTGCCGCATTTCATCCCGACCTACGCCGTGGAGGTCACGGGTGGTACGGGGCGCTTCACGTTCGGGGCCGATCACGCGCCATGCGAGGAGATCGTCGCGTTCGCGCAGGGCACCGATCTCCTGCTACTCGAGGCCACACTGCCGCGCCCGGAACGCGGAGGCTTCCGCGGCCACCTCACCCCGGGGGAGGCGGGGGAGTACGGGGCGCGCGCGGGCGCGGGGCGGCTCGTGCTCACCCACATCTCCGACGAGCTCGACGCCGGCTGGGCTCGCGACCAGGCCGCGCTGGCCTTCCCGGGACCGGTCGAGGTCGCGGCGAACCGGGCGGTCTACGAGGTCTGAGGGTGTAGGGCGGGTAGCGCGGAGAAGGATGATGTCTTCCTAGGGAGGTAGACTTCTTCCATGGCGCTGAACATCAAGGATGCCCGGACCGACCGTCTGGCACGTGAGCTGAGCCAGGCAACGGGAGAGAGCCTGACCGGGGCGATCACCGTCGCGGTCGAGGAGCGGCTCGAGCGGCTCCGCAGCCAGGCGCGTGGCGTCGACCTGGCCGCCGAGCTGAACGAGATCGCCGTGCGCGCGGCCGGCCTGCCGGTCCTCGACGACCGCCCGGAGGACGAGCTGCTCGGGTACGACGACGACGGACTCCCGAGCTGATGGTGGTCGACACCTCGGCGCTCGCGGCGATCCTGTTCGACGAACCGGATCGTCCCGACCTCGTCCGCCGGCTCGCGGCGGCGCCCCGGCGGCTCATCTCGGCGGGCACCGTGCTCGAGGCCTCGCTGGTGATCGAGGGGCGGCGAGGCGAGCACGCCGGCCGCGAGCTCGACCTCCTGCTGCATCGAGCCGCGGTGAAGACGGTGCCCGTCGATGACGAACAGGCGCAACTCGCCCGCGCCGGGTGGCGCCGGTACGGCAAGGGCCGTCACCCCGCGGGGTTGAACTACGGCGATCTCTTCGCCTATGCGCTCGCGCGGCAGACGGGCGACGAGCTCCTGTTCAAGGGTGAGGACTTCTCGCGGACGGACCTCGGCACGAGATAGCGCGTCACGCCGAGCCAAGGCGAGGCGGCGCGACCCCTGACCCCGGGTAGCATCGCTCGACGATGCGACCCGAACGCGACCTCTTCGCGAACTTCGAGCGGATGCGCCGGGAGATGGACGAGCTCTTCGGCGACGTCCTCGGCCCCGGCCTGACCCGCGGCGGCGGCGGCTTCTCCCCGGCCGTCGACGTCTTCTACGAGAACCCCACCGGCGGTGAGCCGGCCCGCGCCGTGGTCCACGCCGAGCTCGCCGGCATCGACCCGGCCGAGATCAGCCTGGAGATCGAGGGGCGCGAGCTCGTCCTCTCCGGTCACCGTCGTGCCGCCGAGGCCGACGACCGCGTCTACCAGCAGCTCGAGATCGACTTCGGGCCCTTCCGCCGCGTGATCCCGCTGAACGCGGACGTCGTGGCCGACGAGGCCCGCGCCACCTACCGCGACGGCATCCTGCGCATCGAGCTCCCGCTCGTCCAGGCCGAGCGCCGCTCCCGTCAGGTCCCGATCGACGTGGACGCCGCCGACCGGTCACGCTCGTGATCGAGATCGCGCAGGACTCCTCCGATCAGGACGTCGAGGTCGGCGGCACCCGCGGCCTGCCCGCCTCGCTCCCGGTCCTCCCGCTGCGCGAGACCGTCCCGCTTCCCGAGACGCTCATGCCGCTGGCCGTCGGCCAGGAGCGCTCGGTGCAGCTCGTCAACGACGTACTCGCGGGCAACCGGATGCTCGTGATGGTCGCCTCCAAGGAGCCCGAGAACGAGACGCCGGGCCCCGAGCAGCTCTACGACGTCGGCGTCGTCGGCTCGGTCGCCCGCATGCTGAAGGTGCCCGACGGCACGCTGCGGATCCTCGTCCAGGGCCAGCAGCGCGTGCGCCTTTCCACCTGGGAGCAGGAGGAGCCCTACCTCGTTGCCGCGATCACCGAGCTCCCCGACGTCGTCAAGGAGTCCCCCGAGCTCACGGCGCTTCAGCGCAACGTGCTGCTCACCTTCTCCGAGATCGTCGAGGAGGTCTCCTACTTGCCGGAGGAGCTGCAGATCGCGGTCGCCAACGTCGAGGACCCGGCGACGCTCTCCTACCTGATCGCCGGCTCGCTGCGGCTGAAGACCGAGGAGAAGCAGGAGCTCCTCGAGGAGACCGACGTGGGCGCGCGGCTACGCAAGCTCTCCGAGGCGCTCGCGCGCGAGCTCGAGGTCGTCTCGATCGGGACGAAGATCCAGACGCAGGTCCAGTCCGAGATCGACAAGGGCCAGCGCGAGTACGTGCTGCGCCAGCAGATGAAGGCGATCCGGGAGGAGCTCGGGGAGAGCTCGGAGTCCGCCGAGGAGGCCGCCGAGCTCCGCGAGCAGCTCGCGGCGATCGACCTTCCCGCCGAGGCCCGCAAGCAGGCCGACCGCGAGCTCGGCCGGCTCGAGCACCTGCCGCCGGCCGCCGCCGAGCACGGCGTGATCCGCAGCTACCTGGAGTGGATCGCCTCCCTGCCCTGGGACCGCTCGACCCAGGACCAGCTGGATCTGGGGCACGCGCGTGAGGTGCTCGACGAGGACCACTACGACATCGACCCGGTCAAGGACCGCATCCTCGAGTTCCTCGCGGTGCGCAAGCTCGTCGGCGGGCAGAACGCCGACCGGCCCTCCGGCTCGATCCTCTGCTTCGTCGGCCCACCCGGCGTGGGCAAGACCTCCCTCGGCAAGTCGATCGCCAAGGCGCTCGGCCGCGAGTTCGAGCGCATCTCCGCGGGCGGCGTACGGGACGAGTCCGAGATCCGCGGCCACCGCCGCACCTACATCGGGGCGATGCCCGGCACGATCATCCGGGCGCTCCGCGACGCGGGCTCGAACAACCCGCTGTTCATGATCGACGAGATCGACAAGATGGGCACCGACTTCCGTGGTGATCCCGCCAGCGCGATGCTCGAGGTGCTCGACCCCGAGCAGAACGGCGCGTTCCGCGACCACTACCTCGACGTGCCGTTCAACCTCTCGAACGTGATGTTCATCACCACGGCAAACACCCTGGACACGATCCCGGGGCCTCTGCGCGACCGCATGGAGGTGATCCCGCTGGCCGGCTACACGGCCGACGACAAGCTCCAGATCGCCAAGCGCTACCTGGTCCCGCGCCAGCTCGAGCGCAACGGGCTGAAGAAGTCATGGCTCCAGGTCTCCGATGCGGCGCTCAAGACCGTGATCGCCGACTACACCCGTGAGGCGGGCGTGCGCGGACTGGAGCGCGAGATCGGCACGCTCTGCCGGAAGACGGCATTCGACATCGCGAGCGCGAAGGAGGGGACCAAGCCCAGGCGCGCGACGATCGGCGCGGCGCGCGCGCGGGAGCTGCTCGGCCGCCAGAAGTACTTCGACGAGACGCGCCGCCGCACCCGTCAGCCGGGGGTGGCCACGGGCCTTGCGTGGACACCGGTCGGCGGCGACGTCCTCTTCGTCGAGGCGACCGCGATGCCCACGAGCGCTCCGGAGCCGCGCCTGGTGATCACCGGCCAGCTCGGTGAGGTGATGAAGGAGAGCGCACAGGCCGCGCTCTCCTACGTCCGCGGGCACGTCGGAGAGCTCGCCCCCGAGCTCGGCGACGCGTACTTCGCGGGCCACGACCTTCACATCCACGTCCCCGCCGGGGCGATTCCCAAGGACGGTCCGTCGGCGGGCATCACGATGGCGACGGCGCTGGTCTCGCTGCTCACCGGTCGCTGCGTGCGCGAGGCGGTCGCGATGACCGGGGAGATCACGCTCACCGGCCAGGTCCTGCCGATCGGTGGGCTGAAGGAGAAGGTGCTCGCCGCCCAGCGGCACGGGATCACCACGATCGTCGCCCCGGCGCGCAACGAGGGCGACGTCGAGGAGATCCCCGAGGCGTTGCGCAGCAAGCTCACCTTCCACTGGGTCCAGGAGATCGGCGAGGTGCTCGATGTCGCCCTCGAGCGCGGATGACTCTTCGGGCGGCAGGTCATCGGGTATAGGCTCGACATCCACTGCCATCGACCCCCCTCCCGAGAGGTGAGCTGAACACCACATGAGCAAAAAGAAGAAGGCGGCCGCCGCCGGCGCCACCGCCGTCGAAGCGGTCGACGCGGTGAAGTCGAACCCGTATCTGAAGACCATCACGAGCGACGGTGACGTTCACGACAACGTGCGCGTGGCCTACGAGTCCGCGCGGGACGCCTATGAGCGGCTGGCCTCCGGCAAGTCGCTCTCGAAGTCCGTGCTCGAGGACAAGAAGCTCCACGCCAATCTGGCGACGGCTGCGGCGGCGCTCAAGGACGTCGGCACGACGCTCGCCGATCCGCCGGGCAAGAAGCGGAAGGCGGCCAAGAAGAAGAAGGGCGGCCTCGGCCGCAAGCTGCTCGTGCTCGTCGTCGGCGCAGGGGTCGCGGTCGCGGTCTCCTCCGACGTGCGCAACAAGCTGCTCGACCTGCTCTTCGGCGCCGAGGAGGAGTTCGACTACACCTCCACCACGGCTCCGGCGACGCCGGCTCCCTCCACCTGAGCGAGCCACCCGTCGCACGACCTTCGGGGGGCGCCGGAAGGCGCCCCTCGTCGTTCCCGGGCAAGGTGGTGCTCGAAGCACCACGGGTTCCACGGCCCCGCAGGCGCGAGCGGGGCCAACGGCCGCTCGTCCGTCGCCGTTGAGCGCGCGGGGCCGACCGGGGTCGCACGAAAAAACCGCGCGCGACCTGCCGTAACCCGGTATTCGACACCCCATGCGCACCACACGGTGTCTCCTGCCCCGGTGGCCTCAGTGCTCCTCTTGCCCGGTGTCGTCCCGTCCGACCCGGCGGCGGTGCTCCAGCGCGAGGCGTTCTTCTCCTCGACGATCGAGGCGAAGTGGGGCGGCGCGTCGCGAGCGCATCAGTCGGGCTCGTCGGAGCCTCGCTGGAGCCACGCTCTGAGGAACGGGTCGACGGTCGTCAGTCCCGCCGGCGCGTACGCAGCGGCGACGAGGTGCCCCTCGTCGGTGAGGCGGTCGGTGGCGGTGCGCACCGAGCCGCCCTTCCCGAGGCCGAAGCGGGTGGTGGCCGCGCCGCTCGTGAGCGTCACGGTGCCGTCCGCGACGGCCTTGAGTACCCGGCGCTCGAGGTTGGACGCGCTCGCCCACAGCACCTGGATCTCACTCTGCGCCTCCTGCCGGGCGCCCGCCTCGGCGAGCGTCCACTCCTCGATCCCTGCGGTGCCGCGTGCGGGGGTGGCCAGAAACAGGTGGTGGGCGAGCAGCATCGTGCGTTGGGGGTGCCCCGCGCCCGCGTCGAGCAGCGGGCCGAGCGCTTCCCCCGCGTCCCGTCCGTCCCGACGGAATCGGAAGTCGATGACCTCGGCGAGCGCGTCGAGGGGCAGCGGCCCGAGCTCGACCGGCGCGGCCTGGGCGAAGAACGCGTGTCGACGGTCGGCGAACAGCTCGCGCATCAGCCCCGGGTGAGATCCGGAGAAGATGTAGCCGGCGGCCGGCCCGTGGGTCTCCATCTCCGCGCGGAAGGTCCCGGGGAGCGCGGGGTCGATGCGCAGCACCTCCTGGAACTCGTCGAAGGCGATGACGCACACCTTTCCCGTCTTCTCGTGGATCCGCCGCGGGAGGGCCAGCCGGTCGAGCAGGGCGTTCGCGCCGCCGGTCGGGGCGACGCGGACGCCGACGCCGCCGGGAGCCGCGCTGAACGTGGGCCTGAGGGTGCGTACGACGCCATCGAACCAGCGGCGCAGAGGGCCCACGAGTGCTCGTCCGTACGCACGCTCGATGCGTACCGCCGCGTCCTCGGCCGTGACGCAGCCGAGGAAGTTCACCTCGACGGTCGCAGCGGCGACCGGTGCACAGGCCGCAAGCGCGGCCCGGATGACGGAGGTCTTGCCGAACCGGCGGGGTCCGACGAGCCGGGTGTTGCGGCCGTTGAGCGCGCGGTCGGTGAGGAGGGCGATCTCATCGACCCGGTCGATCAGATCGTCCCCGGTGACGGGCTCCTCGTAGACGAACGGCGTGGCCACTCGCCAAAGCTAGCACCTGGCGACGCCAAGAGGGGCGAGTTCGGTGAGTGTATTGGCGACCCAGCTCGCCAATCCTGGCGAGGCGGGCGCCGGGACTGGCGATGCCTTCAGCCCAGCTTGGGTGAGCGCCAGGGCGCGGCCAGGCGGGCGGCGAGGTGCCCGACCAGCTCGTCACGGTGGACGCGTTCCTGGGTGAGCGAATCGCGCTCACGCACCGTGACCGTGCCGTCCTCGAGGGACTGGTGGTCGACGGTCACGCAGAACGGCGTGCCGATCTCGTCCTGCCGGCGGTAGCGCTTGCCGATCGCGCCACCGTCGTCGTACTCGGCTTGCATCGTCCCGCGCAGGGCGGCGAAGAGCTCGCGGGCGAGCTCCGGGTGCCCGTCCTTGCGCAGCAGCGGGAAGACGGCGACCTTCACGGGAGCCAGGCGCGGGTGAAGCTTGAGCACCGTGCGCTTCTCGCCGCCGATCTCGTCCTCGTCGTAGGCGTCCGCGAGGAAGGCGAGCATCGCCCGGTCGGCGCCCGCGGCGGGCTCGATGACGTGCGGCACGTACCGCTCGCCCGTGGGCTGGTCGAAGTACTCGAGCTTCTCCCCGGAGTGCTCGGCGTGCTGGGTGAGGTCGAAGTTCCCGCGGTTGGCGACGCCCTCGAGCTCCGACCAGCCCATCGGGAACAGGTACTCCACGTCGGCGGTGCCGCTCGAGTAGTGCGAGAGCTCGTCCGCGTCGTGCTCGCGCAAGCGCAGGTGGTCGGGGCGGATGCCGAGGCGCTGGTACCAGTCGAAGCGTTCGGCCTTCCAGCTCTCGTACCACTGCGGCGCCTCGGCGGGCGGCACGAAGAACTCCATCTCCATCTGCTCGAACTCACGCATCCGGAAGACGAAGTTCTTCGTCGTGATCTCGTTCCGGAAGGACTTGCCGACCTGGGCGATGCCGAACGGCGGCTTGACGCGCAGCGACTGCAGGGCGTTCTTGAAGTTGATGAAGATGCCCTGTGCGGTCTCGGGGCGCAGGTAGGCGATCGAGCCGGTCTCCTCGACGGCGCCGATCGTCGTCTTCAGCATCAGGTTGAAGTCACGCGCGGGAGTGAGGTCGCAGTCGGGGCCTTCGCCCGGCAGCTTGCTCGGCTTGCGCGGGCATTCGAGGCCCACCGCGCGCTCCTCCAGGTGGTCGGCGCGAAAGCGCGCCTTGCAGGTCTTGCAGTCCACGAGCGGGTCGGTGAACCCGGCGAGATGGCCGGAGGCCTCCCACACCTTCGGGTGCTGGATGATCGCCGAGTCGATCGCCACGACGTCGTCGCGCTCGGAGAGCATCGCCCGCCACCACTCGTTCTTCACGTTACCTTTCAGCAGGACGCCGTAGTGCCCGTAGTCGTAGGCCGCGCTCATGCCGCCGTAGATGTCGCTGGAGGCGAAGACGAAGCCGCGACGCTTGCAGAGCGCGACGATCTTGTCCATGGTCACTGCGTCTTCGGCCATCCGCCGAGCCTACTCTCCGGCCCTCGCGCTGGCACTCTCTCCGGGGGAGTGCCAGGCGTGCCCGGCTAGACTGATCTGCGTATGCCGATCTACGAGTATCGCCGTCCCGACGGCACCACGTTCGACGTGCTGCAGAGCTTCTCGGACGCCACGCTCACGCACGATCCGGAGACGGGTGTGCCGGTGAAGAAGGTCTTCCACGCGCCCGCGATCCACTTCAAGGGCAAGGGCTTCCACAACACGGACTACGGCACGCGGACCCGCAACCGCGAGCTCGAGCGCTCCGCGGAGAGCGGCGCGCAGGACCACAGCGACAAGCAGCAGGAGAAGCGCGACAAGCGGACGGCCGAGAGTTCGTCCTCGTCGGACTCGAGCAGCAGCGGCTCGTCGTCGTCGGACTCCTCCGGTGACTCCTCCTCCGCGAAGGAGTCCAAGCCGAAGGGTGAGAAGTCCGCCGCCAAGAAGAAGGACACCGCGGCCTGATGGACGCGGGAGGCGCGGTCGACGTCGCCGCCGCCCTCGCAGACCTCCCGGGCCCGTACCAGCCCGCCCGGGTCGGCACCTACAACGACAACAAGCTGCTCGTCGCTCGGATCCACGGGGAATTCCCGTGGCACGCGCACGCGGACACCGACGACTTCTTCCTGGTCATCGACGGCCGGATGACGCTGCGCCTGCGTGACGCTCCGGACGTCGAGCTCGGGCCTGGGGAGCTCTACGTCGTCCCGGCGGGGGTCGAGCACTGCCCGTACGCGGCCGAGCCCTGCCACGTGCTGCTCATCGAGCGCATCGGCACGGTCAACACCGGCGATGCCGGTGGCCCGCTGACGGTCGCCGAGCCGGAGCGCTGAGCGGCACCGTGCGGATCGGCTGAGCTCCGCCCGCCGTCCTCGGGGCTGCCTCGTAGGTCAGCGAAGCGACTGCGCCCAGCCTCGCAGTGCCTCGGCGTCCCGGGCGAGCGCTCCGTGGGCGGGGTCGGTCTCCACCAGCAGTGCCGGGCCAGGCCGTGCCGCGGCCCACGCGTGGCAGGCGGGTGGCAGGTCGTCGTCGATCCAGGCCAGGGGCCGGTCGGGACCGGCGAACGCGTCGATCGCCCCGAGCTTCCAGTGCTCTCGCTCGCCCGGGGGTCCGAATCGCAGGAACGGGAACGGGCCGAGCCCGACCAGCCGGGGGAGGTGGTCGTTGGCCCGGTCCTCCCAGCCACTGCACCAGACGAGCTCGAACACGTCCGCGAGGCCCGCCAGATGATTCGCGGCGACGTGGGAGAGCGCATGCGGCACCCCGTCGACGAGCGTGTACGCGCCTAAAGTCGCGCTCAACGGCGGGCCGCCCCACAGCGAGATGACGCCGTCGATGTCGACGAGCAGCAGTGGAAGTGCCCCGTTCTGTGCAGGATCTGCGACCACGGACGCACGTGATCGTGCCATCTGACAACGACCGGCGTCATAGCCGGATGTTCTCGCTACCGTTCGATGCACGACGTGACCGGTCAAGCCCCGCGGGGTTGTGTGCCGACAAGGGAGAGGGACGCGCCACCGGTGCAAAAACCCACTCCCGCGCCCGTCGCTTCTCATCTATGACTCTTGAACTCGGCATCCTGCTCGCGCTCCTGTGCGCCATCGTCACCAACGTCGGCTTCTTCCTGAAGCACAAGGGAGCGTGCGAGGCCTGTCCGGTCGACGTGCGGCACCCGCTGCGCAGCGGCAAGTCGCTCTTCTCGCAGAAGTGGTTCGCGATCGGGATGGTCGTCGCACTCACCGCCTTCATCTTTCACGTCGCCGCGCTCGCCCTCGCGCCGATGAGCACCGTGCAGGTCGTTCTCGCCGGCGGCGTCGTGCTGATCGCCGTGATGGCCGACCGGATCTTCGGCATCAGCGTCGGGCGGCGGCAGGCGATCGGCCTCATCCTCACCGCCGTCGGCCTCATCACGCTCGTGGTCACGCTCCCGCAGTCGGGCGGGTCGCATTCCTCCTTCAGCGTCTCCGCCATGATCGCCTTCGAGGCCGGGCTCTTCGGGCTCGGCGGCCTGCTGATCCTCGGGCCGCGGACCGGCATCGGCGGCAGCGAGCACCACGGCGTCATGCTCGGCGCCGCGGCCGGCGTCCTCTTCGGCGTCTCCGACGTGGCCATCAAGGCGATGACCGGCATCGTCAGCGACGGCCTCCTCGCCGTGCTGCTCTCGCCGTGGCTCTGGGTCTGCCTCGCCGCCTCGGTCGTCGCCTTCTACTCGTCGGCCAAGGCCCTGCAGGACGGTGGAGCCGTCTCGGTCATCGCCGTCACCGGCACCGCCGCCAACATCTCCGGCATCGCCGGTGGGATCATCGTCTTCGGTGACCCGATGGCGACTGACGCGTTCGGCATCGCCGTCCAGGCCGTCGCCTTCGTGATGGTCATCGTCGCGTCCGCGCTGATGCCCGCGCCGCTCTCCTCGGCCAAGCGCGCCGAGGCTCCCGCGGGGTCCGCGGTCCTCGCCGCCTAGGGCCGCTCAGCCTCAGCGCACCGCGGTCAGCGGCTTCGACCGGGCGCCCGCGAGCAGGACCGTCGCCAGCAGCTCGGGGTCGTCGGCGAACGGCACGTGGCCGCAGCCCGGGAGCTCCACGTGCCTTGCCCAGGGCAGCACCCTGCGCGCGCGGTCGCGCTGACGGGGCAGCAGCAGGTAGTCGTGGTCGCCCCAGGCGATCGTGACCGGCACGCCGCGCAGCTCCTGCGCGTCGTGGAACGTGTGTCCGCGGAACTGCTCGAGCGCCTCCTCCCAGGACGCGGCGCCCATCAGCGCGTCGACCGTGTCGACCGATTCCTGCGCGCCGAGCTTCCACGGCTTGCGGAAGAGCTGCGCGAAGAGCAGGGTCCGGCCCAGGCCGGTGGCCACCAGGGCGGGCAGCACCGGACGGATCAGCGGGAGCAGGGTCGCCGTGGCCTGCAAGGTGCGGATGCACCACTCGCGCTCCTGCCGGGTCCAGAAGCCGGCCGGTGAGACGCCTGTCGCGCTCCGGACGCTGCCCCGCCGCGCGAGCTCCAGCGCGATCGCGCCGCCCATCGAGTTGCCCGCGACGTGCGGGCGATCGAGCCCCTCCTCCGCGAAGAAGCGCTCGAGCCGCTCGGACTGCCCTTCGATCGAGGGAACCGTCCCGTCCGGGGCGCTCCCGCCGAAGCCCGGGAGGTCGACGGCGAAGACGTCGTGGTGGGCGGCGAGTGCGTCGATGACCGGCTCCCAGACCTGCCAGCGGCTGCCGACGCCGTGGACGAGGACGAGCGGCTCTCCGGAGCCTTGACGGTGATGCACGAGACCCATCTGGCGAACATACCGGCCGAGCGCGCTCCGTTCCGGCAGCGGCCTGGAACCTACGCTGCGCCCCAGGTAGCGTTGTCCAGATCGACGGTCAGGACGACGGAACGGACAAAGGAACCCTCATGGCCACGCCCGCCGCACACCCCGCCACCGACCTCCAGGCGCTCGCCAAGCGCCACCTCTGGCTGCACTTCTCCCGCATGGGCGCCTACGACGCCGGGGCGGAGATCCCGATCATCGTCCGCGGCGAGGGCTGCCACGTCTGGGACGAGCACGGCAAGAAGTACTTCGACGGGCTCTCCGCGCTCTTCTGCGTGAACATCGGGCACGGCCGCCAGGACGTCGCCCAGGCCGGGGCTGACCAGGCCGCCGAGCTCGGCTTCTTCACGAACTGGTCCTACGCCCACCCGCGCGCCATCGAGCTCGCCGCCCGCATCGCCGGTCTGGCCCCCGGGGACCTCAACCGCGTCTTCTTCACGAGCGGCGGCGGGGAGTCCGTGGAGTCCGCGATCAAGCTCGTGCGCCAGTTCCACAAGCTGAACGGCAAGCCGAACAAGACGAAGATCATCGCCCGCGAGGTGGCCTACCACGGCACGAGCATGGGCGCCCTGGCCGCCACCGGGATCACGAACCTGCGCCAGCCCTACGAGCCGCTGATGCCGGGGGGCTGTCACGTGCCGAACACGAACCTGTACCGCCTGCCCCCGGGCTACGGGGCGGAGAACCTCGCCGAGGCGGTCGAGCAGCGGATCCTCTTCGAGGGCCCCGACACGGTCGCCGCGGTGATCATGGAGCCCGTCCAGAATGCCGGCGGCTGCTTCACCCCGCCCGAGGGCTACTTCCAGCGCGTGCGCGAGATCTGCGACGAGCACGACGTGCTCTTCATCAGCGACGAGGTCATCTGCTCCTGGGGGCGCCTCGGCACCTACTTCGGAGCCGAGCGCTTCGGCTACCAGCCAGACATCATCACGACGGCCAAGGGCCTCACCTCCTCCTACGCCCCGATGGGCGCGGTCATCGCCTCCGACCGGATCATGGAGCCGTTCCTCGAGGGCAACACCTCCTTCACGCACGGCTTCACCTGGGGCGGGCACCCGATGTGCGCGGCGGTCGCGATGGCGAACCTCGACGTCTTCGAGGACGAGGGGATCCTCGAGAACGTCCGCGCGCACGAGGGCGACTTCCGGGCGATGCTCGATTCGCTGCGCGACATCCCGATCGTCGGTGACGTGCGCGGGGCCGGGTACTTCCAGGCCATCGAGCTCGTCAAGGACCGCGACACGCGGGAGAGCTTCAACGACGCGGAGTCCGAGTCGCTGCTGCGCGGCTTCCTCTCGAGCGAGCTCTTCGAGAAGGGCCTGATCTGCCGTGCCGACGACCGCGGCGACCCGGTCATCCAGCTCTCGCCGCCGCTCATCAGCGGGCCGGAGGAGTTCGCGGAGATCGAGAGCGTCCTGCGCCCCGTGCTGGAGGCCGCCACCAAGCGCATGCTGGCGTGAGCTGAGTGCTGAGCCTCGGCGATCTTCTGCGGGACCTCGACGTCCGCGTGCTCTGCGGCCAGGACGCGCTCTCGGCTCCGGTCCGCTGGGTCCACATCTCCGAGCTTTCAGACCCCACGCCGTTCCTCTCCGGCGGGGAGCTCCTGCTCACCACCGGGCTCGGGCTCGGCTCGGAGTCCGAGCAGCGCGCCTACGTGCGCCGGCTGGCCGAGCACGGCCTGGCAGGCCTCGGGGTGGGGGTGGGCTTCGGCCTGGACACGGTGCCGGCCCCCATGGTCGAGGAGGCGCAGGACCGCGGGTTCACGCTCTTCGAGATCCCCTACGAGCTGCCGTTCATCGCGCTCACCGAGAAGGCGTTCGTGCGTCTGGTCAACGAGCAGTACGCCGTGCTCCAGCGCTCGATCGCCACCCAGGAACGGCTGCAGCGGATCGTGCTCTCCGGGGGCGGGCTCGACGCGGTCGCGCAGGCGACCGCCGGCCTGATCGCCGGAAGCGTGCTCGTCTTCGACCCGCGGGGGGAGCTCACCGCACGCCACGGCTTCCAGCGCGGCCTGGACGAGGAGGTGATCTCCGAGATAACGGGGGAGGTGCGGGAGCGGGCGCAGCGGGGCGGCGCACGCGGCTTCGTCCCGGCGGCGGGGGAGCTCGCCGCGCGCGGCCTGGCGCTCCCCGTCGCCGCAGTCGACGGGCCGGTCGACGCTCGGCCCCAGGCCTGGATCGTCGGGATCAAGGACGGCGAGGCACTCGGCGAGTTCGATCGGCTGGTGCTTCACCAGGCGGTCACGGCGAGCGCCATCGAGCTCCTGCGCCGCCGGGTCGCCGGCACGACTGAGCGGCGCCTGGCCGGAGACGTGCTGGCCGCCATGGTCTCCGGGGAGCTCGTGGGGGAGGAGCTGGCGCGGCGGCTCGCGCCCTTCGGCCTCGGCGGACACCTGACCGCGCTCGTCCTCCGGGCCGAGGGGCGCAAGGAGCAGGTCCGGCTCGAGCCGGTGCTCAGCGATGCGCTGGAGGACGAGGCCGTCTCCGCGCTGGTGGCGAGCGTCGACGGGACGGCCGTCGCACTCATGCCGGGCTACCTCGACGATGAGCTGCTCGCCCTCGCCGAGCGCCTGCACGGCCGTGTGGCGCGCGCGCTGGGCGCCGAGCCGGCCGCCGGGGTTGGC
>JACDAP010000472.1 GCA_013695395.1 Solirubrobacterales bacterium | reverse complement strand
GCGGATGAGCGTCCACCGTTCGGGCGCGTATCCGCACTCGACGCGGCACAGACCGTGAACCACGCGACCGCCGGGTCAGAACAGGTCGAGCTGGCCCGGCCCGGGGACCGCGTCGGGCGCCGGGGAGTCTCGGGCGGGCTCGGGTGCGAGCTCCGGGCGCCCGCGCGCGAGCAGCTCCGGAATGCGGGCCAGGTCGGCTTCCAGCAGCGGGACGGTCGCCGGGTCGTAGAGCGCGGCGGCCGGGTGGAAGACGGGCAGCAACCAGGCTGCGTGGGGCCCGACCAGGCACGGCTCCTCGCGTCCGCGTGAGCGCCGGACCGGCGACGGGCGCCCACGAAGCACCCCCGCGACGAAACCCCCGAGCCCGACCACGACCAGCGGTGCGAGCAGCGCCACCTCGGTCTCGAGATGCTCCGAACAGCCGGCGACCTCGGTCGCGCTCGGGTCACGGGCCAGTGGCGGCAGACACTTGACGAGCGTGGTCAGGAAGCGGTCCTCCGGCGGGCAGCCGGCCGCGAGCAGGAACCGCTCGAGCAGCTCCAGCGCCCTGCCACTCAGCGGGACGCCGAGCGCATCCTCCCGACTCCGCGGCGCGTCGCCGACGATGAGGACCCTCGCGGTGGGCGCGCCCGTCCCGCAGACCACCTGCGTACGCGCGGCGACGAGCTCCGGGCACCGCTCGCAGCCCCGCATCCGGTCGGCTGCCTCGGCGAGCGCGACGGCCGGGTCCGGTTCGAGCACCACCCGGGCGATGCTACTTCCGGGCCGCGATGGGGTACGATCTTGCACAGGCCGTCACCTTTGCCGGGACGGACCGCAGGACCCCGCAGTCTCACCAGAGCGCGACCGGCATCCCCCTAGGAGCTGGACCGACCATGACCCCCACATCGCCGTCTGTCCCGGACCGCATCGCGGTCGTCGGCCGTGGTCGCCTCGGCCCGGCGCTCGCTGATGCGCTGCGTCCGTTCGCGGAGGTCAGCCTGCACGGCCGCGGCGCCACCGGCACCGAGGCCGACCTGGTCCTGCTCTGCGTTCCCGACCACCAGATCGCGGCGGCAGCGGCCCTGATCGCCCCGGGCCGCCTCGTCGGCCACTGCTCCGGCGCCACCGGGCTCGACCCCCTCGCCCCGCACGAGGCGCTCGGCCTGCACCCCCTGATGACCGTGAGCGCAGCCGGTGCGAGCTTCGCGGGCGCGGGAGCCGCGATCGGCGGAAGCACTCCTCGAGCGCGAGGCGTCGCCGCTGCCCTCGCCCAGGTCCTCGGGCTCCGCGCCGTCCCGCTCGAGGACGCCGACCGACCCGCCTACCACGCCGCCGCGAGCGTCGCCTCGAACTTTCTGATCACCTTGGAAGCCTGGGCGGAGGAGCTCCTGCCCTGCGACCGCGCGCTCCTCGCCCCGCTCGTGCGAGCCAGCGTGGAGAGCTGGGCGACCCAGGGACCCGAGCGCGCGCTCACCGGGCCGATCGCCCGCGCTGACGAGGCCACCGTCGCCCGGCAGCGAGCCGTCGTCGCCGCTCGGACGCCGGAGCGCCTGGCGCTGTGGGACGAGCTCACCACGGCGACCGAGGCGCTTGCCGCACGATCGCGAGCGAGCGCTCCTCTCCCGCCCGCTCCCGCCGGAGCCGCTCGATGAGGACGCTACGCACCGTCGCGTCGGTCCGCACCGCCCTGCGGCCCTCCCGCAGGGAGGAGCGTTCGGTCGCGCTCGTCCCGACCATGGGTGCCCTCCACGACGGGCATCTCTCGCTCATCCGCCAGGCCCGCGCGGAGTACGACGAGGTCGTCGTTTCGAGCTTCGTCAACCCCACCCAGTTCGGGGACCCGGTCGACCTCGCCGCCTACCCGCGCGACGAGGCCCGTGACGCCGGCCTGGCCGCCGAGGCGGGCGCCGACCTCCTGTTCGCCCCCACCGTCGAGGAGCTCTACCCCGCGGGGTTCGTGACCCACGTGGGGCTCGAGGGCCCGCTCGCCTCCACGCTCGAGGCTGCCCACCGGGGCCCGGAGCACTTCCGCGGCGTGGCGACGAT
>JACDAP010000466.1 GCA_013695395.1 Solirubrobacterales bacterium | reverse complement strand
GGTCGTGGCAGTCCAGGCTGCTCGGCATCCGGGTGAACGAGCTCTCCCAGGCGCCCCCCGCCGGGCGGAACGCCGAGCGGACACTGCGGCTCGGAGGCGACCCGGCGGTCCACACCACGGTGGTGTTCCCGGCGCCGTCGATGCCCAGCTGCGGCAAGGAGGCGCTGGTGGCGGCGGGCGAGACGTTGACCGGCGGGGTCCACGCGGCTCGGGCGGAAGGGGTGGCGGCGAGCAGTGCGGCGGCGACAGCCAAGAGCGCGGCCGTCCCCGGCCGCACCCGATGCAGCTCCACCCTGTCGCTGGACCGGGTCCCCGGCGCGCCATGACGCACATAGTGGCGCGTACGAGCTCGGATGACAACAGTCTCGGGCCGCGGGCTGGGGCGAACGATCTGCCACGAGCCGGTCAGCGCACCGACCCCACCGCGGTGATCGTCACTCGAAGAACGGCGCATAGCGCCTATAGCTGGGGGGACTCGAACCCCGACCTCGCAAACCTCGACACGACCGGCGTCCCTCCACGGTCGGCCGAGGGCGATCAGCGCGGCGGCGGGAGCACGGCGGTGTCCCGCGCGCGCCTCCGGCCGCTGGCGGCCGGAGGCGAGTTCGACCAGCCAGATGCGCCCCCTGAACCACCATTCGCCCCAGGCCCGGCTGTCGTGACGCTCGCATGCGGCGCACCCTCCCAGCCCCGAGTACGACGCGCATGAGGGATCGTCCTTTGTCTTTCACACCTTCCGGCGGCGGTGTGGCGGATGAATCGTTCACGAGCGGACGCGCCGGCGCTGCGAGACTGCGCACTCCCCGTGGAGCTCGGCACCGCAGCCCTCGCGATCCCCTTCGGCCTGCTCGGCTTCGCTCCTTCCTCCGCCCTGGCAGCGCTCGCCGGAGCGCAGGCGAGCGCTGCCGTGAGCCCCCGGGCGCTCGTGCTCGCCTTCATTCCCGTCATGGGCGTCGCCGCGGTCGCCACGTGGCACCGTGCGGCCACCGAGCACGACGAGGGACGGACGGAGTGCCCGCCGGTCGACCTCTTGCGGACCGCCCCGGCCGGAGCGGGCGTCGGGCTGCTCACCGGCTTCTTCGGCGTCGGCGGCGGCTTCGTGATCGTCCCGGTCCTCACGCTCTGGTTCGGGGTCTGCTTCCGCCGCGCCATCGCGACCTCGCTCGTGATCATCACCATCACCGGCGCCGCCGGGCTGATCGGCCACCTGGTGGCCGACGCCGCGCTCGGCGTGCCGGTCACCGCAGCGCTGGCCGGAGCGACCGCGGTGGGGGCAGTGACGGGCACGCAGGTCGGGCAGCGGCTCCCGCAGGCGCTGCTCGGCCGGGCTTTCGCGGTCGTCGTGGCGCTGATCGCGCTCTTCCTGCTGGTCGACGTGCTCCTGCTCGGCGGGCCACCGCAGGCCTGATCCGGGCGCGGCATGGGAAAGTGCGTCCCATGCCCGACGACCGCCAGTTCGACCTCGTCCTCTTCGGCGCCACCGGCTTCACCGGGGGCCTGACCGCCGACTACCTCGCGGAGCACGTCCCGGCGGGAACCCGGTGGGCGCTCGCCGGGCGCAACCGGGAGAAGCTCGAGAAGGTGCGCGAGCGGCTTGCCGCGATCACGCCCGCGAGCAGCTCGCTCGAGCTGCTGGAGGCCGACGTCACCGACGCAGCCTCGATCCGCACCGTCGCCGAGGCCACCCGCGTCATCGCCACGACCGTCGGCCCCTACATTCTCCACGGCGAGCCGCTCGTCGCCGCCTGCGCCGCGGCCGGGACCGACTACCTCGACCTCACCGGGGAGCCCGAGTTCGTGGACCTCATGTGGCTGCGCCACCACGCGAGTGCCGTGAAGAGCGGCGCTCGCCTCGTGCACTGCTGCGGTTTCGACTCGATCCCCCACGACCTCGGGGCGCAGTTCACCGTCGAGCTGCTCCCGAGTGACGGGCCGATCTCGGTGAAGGGCTTCGTGCGAGCCGGGGGCTCGTTCTCCGCCGGGACGTTCCACTCGGCGGTCACCGCGTTCGGCCGGGCGCGAGAGTACGCGAAGGTCCAGAAGCAGCGCAAGCAGCAGGAGACGCTGCCCGAGGGCCGCCGCGCCCGGGCCGTCGCCGGACGTCCCTACGTCGAGCCCGAGCTCGACAAGTGGGCGATCCCGATGCCGACGATCGACCCGGCGATCGTCGTGCGTTCCGCCCGCGCCCTGCCGGAGTACGGCCCCGACTTCACCTACGGGCACTACACGGCGGTCAAGCGGATCGCCCTCGCCGCCGGCGGCGCGGCGGGCGTCGGCGCGCTCTTCGCGGCGGCGCAGGTGCCACCGGTCCGCAAGCTCATCCTCGGCCGGATGACCTCCGGCGACGGGCCGAGTGACGAGGCGCGTGAGAAGGGCTGGTTCACGGTCACGTTCGTCGGCGAGGGCGACGACAAACGCGTGGTCACGACAGTCCACGGTGACCGTGACCCGGGCTACACGGAGACCGCGAAGATGCTCGCCGAGGCGACACTCTGCCTCGCGCTCGACGAGCTCCCCGAGACCGCCGGCCAGGTCACCCCCGCCCAGGCGATGGGCGTGAAGCTCCGCGAGCGGCTCGACCAGAACGGGATCACCTTCACGGTCGTCTCGTGAGCGACACCTCAGAGCTCCTGATCGCCACGGAGGCGTTCGTCCGCGATCTCGTCCTCCCCGGGGTGGCCGCATGGGACCGGGAGGACGCGCTCCCGGAGAAGGCGACCGCGGCGCTCGACGCGCTCAACCTCACCGGGGCGCTCGTCGCGCGCGAGCACGGCGGGCCGGGCTACACGGTCGCTGGGCTCGTGCCCGTCTGG
>JACDAP010000406.1 GCA_013695395.1 Solirubrobacterales bacterium | reverse complement strand
GACGACGACCTCACCGCGGCCGGCGATCGCGGCGAGCTCGACGAGGTGTGCTGGGTCCGCCGGCCCGGTGAGCGTGAGTCGCATTCCCTCCGGCCGGGCCCGGATCGCGTCGGCCACGCCCTTTTCCTTCTCGATCCGGCCGAGCACGAGCAGCTCACCGGTCCACTCGCGTGCCGGCGAGGCCGGGAAGGCGGCGGGATCGATGCCGGGGTGCTCGACGGAGACGCGGCCGGGGTCGAGCACCGGGAGCGCGGCGAGGATCCGGGCCCGCGTGTACGCGGAGTTGGCCGACCAGTGATCGACGCGCTGCGGGTCGTAGCGGTGACGCGCGCCGCGGCCCCACCGGGCTGTCCACGGGTCCACACCCGGGCCGTAGAGCGGCCAGCCGTCGTGGACGACCGCGAGCTGCGGTGCTCGGCACCGTGCGATCAGCGACAGGCTCAGCCCGCCCATCGAGAACCAGGCGACCAGGTCGACGCCGCGCGCGAGCTCGGCGAAGGCGGCCGCGTTGTGCCGCTCCTGACGAGCGGCCGCGAGCGGCCCGGGTCGGTTCCACCCCGCCGGCGTCCAGGTCCACCGCAGAGCACGATGGACGCCCGGCTCGTCCTCGTCGCTGCCGCCGTCCGTGGTGAGGACCGTCGCCTCGTGCCCCGCTGCGCGCAGCCCCAGGACCGCCGCCTGCCAGACCCGCTCGTAGCCGCCGGTCCCCGCGGGTGGGTAGCGGTTTCCGACGGTGAGCACGCGCACGGGCGCCGACGCTACTGGGCCGCCGAGGCGAAGCGACGACCGGGGGTTCCGTGGCGTTCGCGCTCCGGAGCGGTGGGTAGGGTCCCGCCCATGGCTGCCTCCGCATCGATCTTCAAGGCCTACGACATCCGTGGCCTCTACGGCGAGGACATCGACGGCGACACCGCGGAACGGATCGGCCGCGCGTTCGCACGGGTCATCGCCGACCTCGCGGACAAGCCCGTCACCGAGGTGACCGTGGGCCTCGGGCGGGACATGCGCCTGACCGCCCCGGAGCTCGCCGGGCGCTACCGCGACGGCATCGTCTCCGAGGGCGCCTCCGTCGTCGACGCCGGCCAGGTCGGGACCGAGATGCTCTATTTCCTCGTCGGCTCGCGGGGCCTCGACGGCGGGCTCATGTGCACCGCCTCGCACAACCCGAAGGCCTACACGGGCGCGAAGCTCGTCAAGCAGGGCGCGATCGCCCTGAGCGGTGAGGAGGGCATCGGCGACATCCGCGACCTCGTGCTCGGCGATGGGCTCGACGACGAGCCCGTGGGCGGCGGCGAGGTCACGCGCGTCGACCTCTACGAGGAGTTCGCCGAGCGGGCGCTGACCTTCATCGATCCCGCGAAGGTCACGCCGCTGAAGGTCGTCGTCGACGGCGGCAACGGCATGGCCGGGCCGATGGTCGGCCCGCTGCTCTCCACGCTCGGTCTCGACCTGATCGAGACCTACTGGACCCCGGACGGGAACTTCCCCGATCACGAGCCGAACCCGCTGCTCCCCGAGAACCGCCAGTTCATCATCGACAAGCTGCGGGAGACGGGCGCCGACCTCGGGATCGCCTGGGACGGGGATGCGGACCGCTGCTTCTTCATCGACGACACAGGTGAGTTCATCGACGGGGACTTCCTCACCGCGATCCTCGCCGAGCACCTCTTGGAGAAGGACCCCGGCTCCACGATCCTGTACGACGTGCGCGCCTCCCGCGCCGTCGCCGACACCGTGAGCGCGGCGGGCGGCACCGCGGAGATCAACCGGGTCGGCCACGCGTTCTTCAAGACGCGGATGAAGCGCGAGGGCTCGCTCTTCGGCGGCGAGGTCTCCGGCCACTACTACTTCCGTGACTTCTACTGCGCGGACTCCGGGACGATCCCGGCGCTGCTCGTGCTCGAGAAGCTCTCGGTCGAGGGGAAGAGGCTCTCAGACCTCGTCGGCTCCTACCGGGCGAAGTACTTCATCTCGGGGGAGGTCAACTCCACGGTCGACGACGCGCCCGCGAGGATCGCCGAGATCGAGGAGCGGTACGGCTCGATCGACGGGGCGACGGTCACCCACGTCGACGGGGTCTCGGTCGACTTCGAGGACTGGCACTTCAACGTGCGCTCCTCCAACACCGAGCCGCTGCTGCGCCTCTGCCTGGAGTCCCTGGTCTCCTACGCCGACATGGAGGCCAAGCGCGACGAGGTGCTCGGCATCATCCGCTCCTAGGAGCCTGTTGATCTTTTCCCGTGCCCGCCGGAAACCGGCTCGCGCGCACCAGTCGCCACCCGACGACCGACCAATCCAACCAGGATTGGTCTTGTCATCGTTCGGCCCCTGGCACGGGCGATCCGGCCATCCGGCGGACACGGTCGAAAGTTCAACAGCCTCCTAGACTGGCGCGGTGACCGACCCCGTCGCCCCGACCGGTCCCGCCGCCGACGGCCTCGCGACGGCCGCCGCCGCCGGTATCCACCGCATCCGGGTCCCGACCCCGTTCCTCGTCGGCCGGGTGAACGTCTACCTCGTCGAGGACGATCCGCTCACCCTCGTCGACGCCGGGCCGAACTCCGCGACCTCGATGGTCGAGCTCGAGCGCGGCCTGGCCGAGCGTGGTCACCAGGTCGAGGAGCTCGGCCGGATCGTCATCACCCACCAGCACCATGACCACATCGGCCTCGTGCAGCTGCTGGTCGACCGCTCGGGCGCGGAGGTCTGTGCGCTCGACCGCCTCGCCCCCTGGCTCGCGAACTACGCCGGGAGCATGGAGGCCGACGACGCGTTCGCCGAGACCGTCATGGAGCGGCACGGCATCCCCAGGGATGTCCGCCTCGCGCTGCGCGCCGTCTCCGGCGGCTTCCGCGCCTTCGGCCGCGGTGCGCAGGTCGACACCCCGCTCGCGGACGGTGCCGTCCTGGCCTTCGCCGAGCGGGCCTGGCGCGTGCACCACCGGCCGGGCCATTCGCCGTCGGACACCGTCTTCCACGACGAGGAGCGGGACCTGCTGCTCGGCGGCGATCACCTGATCGGGCACATCTCCTCCAACCCGCTCATCTCCCGGCCGCTCGAGGGTGGCGACCCCGACGACCGTCCGCGTGCGCTCGTCGGCTACATCGCCTCGATGAAGCAGACCGCCGCCATGGCGCCCGGCATCCTCCTGCCCGGTCATGGTGACCCGGTGACCGACGTGCCGTCCCTCGTCGCCGAGCGGCTGCGGATGCACGAGCGGCGCGCACGGAAGATCGCGGGCATGCTCTCAGGCACCCCGCACAGCGCCTACGAGGTCGCCACCGAGATGTGGGGCAACATCGCCGTCACCCAGGCCTACCTGACGCTGAGCGAGGTGCTCGGGCACGTCGACCTGCTGCTCGAGCGCGGCGCGGTGGTCGAGGAGCGGGACGCGGACGGCGTCTCGCGCTTCCTGGCCACGTGAGCCGCAGCGCCGGACCGGTCGCGATCGACGCCCGCGCGGCCGCCCGTCCCGAGCTGGGTGGGGTCGAGCGCTGGGCTCGCGAGCTCACCGCCCGCCTGCCGGCGCTGCGCCAGGACGGCTACGTGGTCCGGGCTCCCCCCGCCCTGCTCAGCCACCGGCTGGGCCACGCCTGGGAGCAGTTCGTGCTGCCCGGGCTGGCCCCGGTGTCCCGCTGGCTGCTGTGCCCCGCCAACCTCGCCCCCCTTGCCCATCCCCGCGTGGCGGTCGTCCTGCACGACGCGGCGCCGCTGCGCTGCCCCGCCTGGTACTCCCCCACCTACGCGCGGCTGCAGGCGGCCATGCTTCCCCGGATCGCCCGGCGGGCCCGCCTGGTGATCACCGTGAGCGCGTTCGCCGCCGCCGAGCTGCGGGAGCTCGTCGGCGTCGAGGCCGAGGTGGTCCCCGGCGGGGTCGACCACGAGCGCTTCCACCCGGAGGTCCCGCGAGACGACCGACCCCCCTACGTGCTGACCGTGGCGAGCCGCAGCGCTCGCAAGAACCTGAGCGCGCTCGAGGAGACGGCACGTCGCCTCGCCGAGCGCGGGATCGAGCTGCTGGCCGTGGGCGGCGACCGGCCGCAGTTCGCCGGCGCCGCGGCCGTGCCCGGCCTCCGCGAGCTGGGGCACGTCCCGGACGATGCGCTTCCCGGCCTCTACGCAGGAGCGCTGGCGTTCGTGCTCCCCTCGCTCTACGAGGGCTTCGGTCTCCCCGTCCTCGAGGCGATGGCGTGCGGCACCCCGGTGGTCGCGGCCGACGCCACCGCGCTGCCGGACACCTGCGGCGGTGCGGCGGTACTCGTCGACCCGCACGACCCGCGGGCGATCGCCGCCGGTGTGGAGACCGCGCTCGCCGACCCGGACCCCCTCCGCACCCGCGGGATCACCCACGCCCGGGCGTTCTCCTGGGACGGGACGGCCCGTGCGGTGGACGCCCTGCTGCACCGGGACCCGACGGCCAGCTGACCGCACCGCGGCGCAGCCGGCAGCCGCCTTCCGGGATCCGCGGCGAGCACGTACGCTGCGGCCGGTGCCCGACGCCCTCGCCCACGCCTACGAGAATCCCCGGGCCGAGCTGCAGGCCCGGGTGCCCCGGGATGCCCTGCGGATCCTCGACCTCGGCTGCGCTTCGGGTGCGCTGGGGGCGGCGCTGAAGGCCCGCCAGCCCTGCCACGTCCTCGGCGTCGAGCGTGACGCCGCGTACGCCGCGCGCGCGGAGGGGCGGCTCGACCAGGTGCTCGTCGCCGACGTCGAGCACCTCGAGTTCTCCTACCTGGCCCCGATCGACTGCCTGATCTGCGGGGACGTCCTCGAGCATCTCGTCGACCCGTGGCGCGTGCTCCGCGACGCCGCCGCCCTCCTGCGCCCCGGCGGCACGCTGGTCGTCTCGCTGCCGAACGTCCGTTACTGGGAGACGTTCTGGCAGCTCGGCGTTCGGGGCAGCTGGCCGCGCCGCTCCCTCGGGATCTTCGACCGGACGCACCTGCGCTGGTTCACGCTCCGCGACGCGTATGGCCTCCTCGAGGAGGCGGGGTGCCCGGTGCTCGGGGTGAACCGCCTGTACCGGCTCGGTCCCGAGCGCCGGCCGCTCACGCGGACCGGCCTCGTCGAGCGGCTGCCGGGCCGGACGCTGCTGACCTTCCAGCACGTCCTGGTCGGCCGCCGCACGTGAGCACGCTCGCGACGGAGCACGGA
>JACDAP010000395.1 GCA_013695395.1 Solirubrobacterales bacterium | reverse complement strand
CGCCGGGCGGACCGACAAGGGCGTGCACGCCTGGGGGCAGGTGGCGGCCTACCCGGGGCCACCGGTGCTCCTCGCTTCGTTGAACTCGCTGCTGCCAGAGGACATCGCGGTGCTCTCCTGTGCGGAGGCGGCACCCGGGTTCGACGCGCGGAGTGACGCCGAGGCGCGGACCTACTGCTACCGCGTTCTCGATCGGCCCGAGCCGAGCGCGTTCCTGCGGCGTACCGCGCTCCACTGGCCCCACGCCTGCGACCGGGAGCTCCTGCATGCCTGCGCGGCAGCGATCCCCGGGCGGCACGACTTCACCGCCTTCACGCTCGCCGAGAGCGGGCACCGATGGTTCAACCGGGAGATCGAGTCGGCTGCCTGGAGGGAGGACGGCGACCTGCTCGAGTTCTGGATCACCGCCGACGCGTTCCTGCGCCACATGAACCGCACGCTCGTCGGCACGATGCTCGAGGTGGCCCAGGGGCGACGTGAGCTCGCGCAGTTCGTCGCCCTGCTGGACGGCGCGCACCGCCGGGACGCGGGACACACCGCAAAACCGCACGGGTTGGCCCTGGCCTCGGTGCGCTTCGCCGACGGCCGCGGGCGACGTCGGTCACGTTCTGGTTCCCCCGAGACCGAAACGTGACCCGAGCGCTCGCGCGCACGCGGCCTGGGTCCGGTACGGCGGGCCGGGGTCCAGGACGTAGGATCGCGCCGTGTACGACCCGCACGACACGCCGCCGCTCGCGGTCCGCCTGCGCACCCGGGCGCTCTGGTGGCTCATGCGCGCGATCCCGTACCCGCGCCTGGCCGCCTGGCATGCCGGCGGAAGGCTACGGCCGGTGGAGCGCCTGCTGCTCGGCGGCGACCTGATCCTGCTCGGCGGACTGGCCCCGCGGCTCCGCCTGTCCGGGGCGCACTTCGCGCCGTGGGGCGCGCAGGCCTTCACCGTGCTTACCGGGGTGCACGAGCCGATGGTGCAGGAGGCACTCCGGCGTAGCCTCGGGCCCGGCGGCAGCTTCCTCGACATCGGCGCGAACATCGGGGCCACGTCGTTGCTCGCCGCGGTGCTCGTCGGGCCGGAGGGCAGCGTGACCGCGCTCGATCCCCAACGTGAATGCGTCGCCGCCGTCCGCGCGAACGCTGCCCGCAACGGGTTCAGGCACGTGCAGGCCGTCGAGGCGGCGGTGAGCGCCGAGGACGGCGAGGCCGAGGTCATCGTGGTCGCCGACGCGCTCTGGACGCGGCTGGCCAGCGTGGGGGAGCACCCGCTCGAAGCACGGCGCGACCGCGTCCGTGCGGTCAGTGTCGACGGGCTGCTGGAGTGCCGCGAGATCCCCGTCCCCGACGTCGTGAAGGTCGATGTGGAGGGGGCGGAGCTGGACGTCGTCGCCGGGATGCACGGGCTGCTCAGCGGCCGCCGGCCCGTCGTGATCTGCGAGATGCACGGCAAGAACTGCGCGTTCTGCGATGCCATGGAGGCGCTCGGCTACCGCGTCACCGACCTGGACGGTCCCGGGCCCGTTCGCACCGGCGGGGCCAACACGCACGCGTTCTGCGAACCGGCCTGATCACGGGAGCCTCGGCACCCCGTCACTACGATCAGCGTCATGCGCGTGCTCCTCACAAACGACGACGGTATCCAGGCGAACGGGCTCCAGGCCCTCCGGCGGGCGCTCCTCGAGGTGCCCGACGTCGACCTGGTCACGATCGCGCCGGACGGCAACCGCTCGGCCATCGGCCGCGGCATCACCACCCGCGCCCCGCTCTCGGTCGAGCGGGTCGACTTCGAGGACGGCACCCACGGCTACCAGACCGACGGCACGCCGGTGGACTGCGTGCGGCTGGCCGGGCTCGGCCTGGTCGAGGGCTGGCAGGCCGAGCTCGTGGTCGCCGGCATCAACCACGGCGCGAACCTCGGAGATGACGTCACCTACTCCGGCACGGTCGCCGCGGCCATGGAGGGCCTTGTGCTCGGTCTCCCGGCCGTCGCGGTCTCCCAGCAGTTCCGTCGAGGGGATACGACTTGGGCGACAGGCGACGAGGACTTCGACTTCTCGTACTCCGCCGCGTTCACCGCGCGGCTGGTCGAGGGGATCGAGGACGTGCCGCTCCCCGGCGGGGTGCTCGTGAACGTCAACGTGCCCGGGGGCGGGCGTCCCGAGGGGGTGGAGGTCTGCCGCCTCGGCCGGCGGATCTACCGGGACGAGCTGAAGCTCGACTCGGAGACGAGCGGCGTGCGCCGGTACTGGATCTACGGCGCCGAGCCGGGCTTCGAGGACGAGGCCGGGACGGACCTCTCCGCGGTGCACGAGGGGCGGATCGCCGTCACCCCGATCCACATGGACTTCACGCACCACGACGGGATCGGGCCGCTCAGCGAGGCCCGATTCCACGAGCTGCTCGACCCAGTGGCCCAGGAGTTCGAGGGCTGAGCTACGGGGTGTAGCGGGCGACGGCCGCGACCATCCGGTCCTCGACCGACTTCGCGCCGCCGCCCACGCCGTTCTCGATGAACGAGAAGGCGACCACCCGGCCGCTGCTGGTGGTGCAGTAGCCGGAGAGGGCGGAGACACCCCGCAGCGTGCCCGTCTTGCCGCGGCAGCGGTCCTGCGCCGGAGTACCGCGCATGCGACGTCGCAGCGTCCCGTTGCGGCCCGCGACGGTGAGGGAGGCGAGCCAGGGCGTGGCCTCCTCGCCGTCACGCATCGCCTTCAGCAGCGTGACGACCTGGCGGGCGGTCGTCCTGTTCCGGCGTGAGAGGCCGGAGCCGTCGGCGATCAGCGGGCGCAGCCCGAGCTCGACCATCGCGCGGGTGACCGCGGCCGCGCCGCCCGCCGTCGTCGCCGGGGCACCGTCGGCCTCCTCGCTCCCGACGAGCTTCATCAGCATCTCCGCGTAGAAGTTGTCCGACGGCTGATTGGTGTCACGGATGAGCCTCCCGATCGTGGGGGAGCGGTCCGTGGCCAGGACGTCCAGCGCGTCGCCCGGCGCGCCACCGGTGCGGGCCGACCGGCCGAAGCGCACGCCGCGCCGGGTGAGCAGCGACTGGAGCCTCGCGGCCGCCAGG
>JACDAP010000387.1 GCA_013695395.1 Solirubrobacterales bacterium | reverse complement strand
CAGCTCGCCGCCGTCGAGGCGGACCGTGACCGGGGAGTCGCCCCCGCGGAGCACGTAGCTGACCGCCGCGCCGGTTGCCCCGGTGCCCGAGGACTGCGTCTCCCCCGCTCCCCGCTCGAAGATCCGCGCCCGGATCACGCCAGGCACGAGCTCGCACCACCAGGAGACGTTCGTGCGCTGGGGGAACTGCGGGTCGTGCTCGATGGCCGGCCCGATGGCGGGCAGGTCGAGCGCTTCGAGCGCGGCCTCGTCGTCGACGCGGATCGAGCACTGGGGGTTGCCGACGCTCACGTGCTGGAACGCGCTCCCCCCGACCTCGCCGGTGCCGTCACGGCCGCCGCCGGGAAAGGCATCCGAGGCGGTCCGGGCGCGGCCCATGTCGACGGTGCAGGTCGTGGGCCCCGTGATCGTCGGGCGGATCTCCCCCGCGATGGTCTGGATCGAGAAGCGATCCGAGTCCGTCCAGCCCCGGTTGCGCAGGTAGAGGATCGCCTCGCGGGCGCCGTTGCCGGAGAGCTCGGCCTCCGAGCCGTCCGGGTTGAAGATCCGCAGACGCGCGACGAACCCCGGCTCGTCCGCCGGCTCGAGCTGGAGGATCCCGTCCGCACCTAGCCCGACGTGCCGGTCGCAGAGCCGCCGGATCCGCGCAACCGTGAGCTCGAACGGCAGCGCGTCGCGCTCCACGATCACGTAGTCGTTCCCCAGGGCCTGCCACTTCTCGAAGCGCATCGGCGGCCTATGGAAGCAGCTCGGCGGCCACGTCCACCGGGTCGCGGCCGGTGAGGTCGATCGTCTCCACGCCTGGGAGCTTCCGCAGCCAGGTGAGCTGCCGCCGGGCGTAGCGTCGTGTCTTCCGCTGCATCGTCTCGACGTCTCCGGCGAGGAGCTCCGCGTAGCCAAGCGCCTTCCGGGCGGTGCCCGACGCTCCGGTCGCCTCGGCCCGGCGGACCTCGTCGGCGGCACCGGCGGCGACCATCGCCTCGACGCGGGCGTCGATCGCGGCGTCGAGCGCCGTCCGCTCCATCACGCAGGCGAGCAGCCGGGTCGGATGCCGCGTCTCCTGCGTCCACAGCTGGCTCTCGGCGCGGGGTGGTGTCAGGGCGCCGACGGCTTCCAGCTCGAGCGTCCGGACGAGCCGGTGCGTGTCACTCGCCCTGACCGTGTCGGCCGTCCACGGCGCTCGGGCGACCAGGTCGGCGCGAGCGGCCTGCGGACCGTCACGCTCGATCGCGGCGATGACCTCGGCCCGGACTGAGGGCGGGACCTCGGGCCGGAGCTCGAGCTCGGCCAGCGCGGCTCGCAGGTAGAGCCCCGTGCCGCCGACCACGATCGGGGTGGAGCCTTCGGCGAGGAGGCCGTCGATCTCCGCGTGCGCGAGCTCGGCGTAGCGCCCGGCGGAGAAGGTCTCGGTGACCGGGACGAACCCGACGAGCCGGTGCTCCAGCTCGGTCTGCGCGGCGGCATCGGCGACCCCGGTGAGGAGCTCGAGCCCGGCGTAGACCTGGAGTGCGTCGGCGGAGACCGCCACGGGCCGCTCCCCGCGAGCGCGCAGCCGGGCTGCCAGAGCGAGGGCCAGCCCGGTCTTCCCGACCCCGGTAGGGCCGAAGATGGCGAAGACGGTGCGGGGCACACGGACCATGATGGCCGGGCCTCCGGCGGACCGGTGGGACCTGGCCGCCCGTTCACTCGCGCTCCGCAGTGAGTGCGCAGAGGCTCCGCAGAGCCGCAACAGGTCGGTGTTGCTCGGTGACAACGGATCGGCCGAGGATCACCGCCATGTCCATCTTCGCCGATCCACCCATCGAGAACCCGATTCACATCACCGTCGCCGGCCACCCGGGTGATCCGCGGAGCCCCGCCGCCGCCCATCCCGGGATCGTCGTGCACTACGTCCCGTATCTCCACCCGGACGATCTAGACGTGATCGACGGGCTTCCGGTCACCTCGGCCTCGCGCACCCTCATCGACATGGCGGAGGTGGCCGACGAGGAGGAGCTGCGTGATATCTGGCAGCGCGCTCGGCAGCTTGGGATGATCGACCCCGACGCGCTTGCCGCTTCACGCGCACGGGTCGAGTGGCGGCCGTCTCTTCCCCTCGTCGACCGGCTCATCCGCGAGTTCGCCGAGGGTCCGTGATCTACGATGAGTGCTGTCGTGGCCGTCGAGCTCGCACCCGGTGTCCCGCTGGCCCCGCTCTCGCTGCGGCAGTACGAGCAGATGGTCGATCAGGGAGTGCTCGGTGAAGACGACCGGGTCGAACTGCTCAACGGGATGCTGGTCGCGGTGAGCCCACAAGGCGACCTTCACGGAGACATCGTGGCCGCGATCACGGACTGGGCGTACGACCACGTCGACCGTGTTCAGCTCCAGATCCGGTGCCAGCTGCCGGTGCGGTGCCTGCCGGCGAGCACCCCGGAACCCGATCTCGTTCTGGCCGACCGTCCCCAAGGGACGCAGGGCCACCCGACCGGGGCGACACTCGCGATCGAGGTGGCCGTGAGCTCAGCCCCCGTCGACCTCGAGATCAAGCCCTCGGTGTACGCCCGCGGCGGGGTCGAGGAGTACTGGGTCGTGCTGCCCGAGCAGCGCACGATCCGGATGCACCGGCGGCCTCGAGACGGCGTCTACACGCAGGTGGACGACGCCACCGAGGCGAGCTTCGGTGCCGCCGTCCTGCGGATGGCCGATCTCCCCTCCGTGGACAACACCGGCGGCACCCGTTGAGGCCCTGGGCGTCCGAGCCGGGGGTCCAGGCGCCGGGACGGCTCTGGCGGGCCGATAGGTTGAGCGGATGAGCGTGCGCGCCGGGTGCGGCCTCTCCACCCTTGCCGATCCCGTCCGCGGCGCACGTGTGGCGGCCGAGGCCGCCCGGGCACAGCTCGGTCCCCACCCGGCCGATCTCGTCTTCGCCTTCTGCTCCGGCGCGCACCTGGAGGACCCGGCGGCGACCCTCGCGGCCCTGAACGAGGTGCTGGCGCCCGGCACGCTCGCGGGCTGCGGCGCGGCCGGCGTCGTCGGTGACGGGCGGGAGATCGAGGAGGGCACGGCGATCAGCATCTGGGCCGGGAACCTGGGCGACGCGCGGGCCGAGGCCTTCCACGCCGCAGTGGAGACGCAGGACGACGGGCTGCGGATCGACGGCTTTCCCGTCCTGGAGGGCGCGTCGGCGCTGATCCTGCTCCCTGACCCGTACAGCTTCCCGACCGAGCAGGTCCTCGCCGAGCTCCCGGGCGTGGGACCCGGCGTGCCGGTCCTCGGGGGGTTGGCCAGCGCGAGCGGCCCTGAGGGCGCCGTGCTGCTTTGCGACGAGCAGGTCCACACGTCCGGAGCCGTCGGGGTCCGACTGGACGGGCTCGAGATCCTGCCGTGCGTCTCGCAGGGAGCGACGCCGATCGGTCCGGAGCTCACGGTGACGGCCGGTGAGGGCAACATCATCGCCGAGCTCGCCGGTCGTCCCGCCCTCACTCGACTGCGCGAGGCGGTCGAGGCACTCGACGAGGAGGAGACGGCGATGCTGACCGGGGGCCTGCTGCTCGGGCTCGTCATCGACGCAGCGCAGACCGAGTACGTGCAGGGGGACTTCCTCGTGCGCGGCCTGCTCGGCGCCGACCCGGACCGCGGAGCGATTGCGGTCGGTGCACCGGTCGAGCCGGGATCGATCGTGCGGCTCCACGCTCGCGACGCCCGCTCGGCCGACGCGGAGCTTCGCCGCGCGCTCGAGCTCAGGCGCACGGCGCTCGGTGGCGCGGCACCCGCCGGAGTGGTGCTGTTCACGTGCAACGGGCGCGGCCGGGGGATGTTCGGCACTCCCGACCACGATGCCGCCGCGATCGCCGAACTGCTGGCCGGAACGCCGACCGCGGGGTTCTTCGCGGGCGGCGAGATCGGGCCGGTGGGCGGTCAGCCGTTCCTCCACAGCTTCACCGCCACGGCAGCCCTGTTCACGTAGCCGGGGCCGGTGCGCGCCATCGGCCGCCGGCGCCGGTCGCGGCTCGCCCGCGGGCCGTGCCGTCGTCCATCTAGGATCGGCCGATGCTCATCTCCGGCAAGACCGTCCTGCTCACCGGCGCCACCGGAGGGATCGGGCACGCGATCGCCCGTCGCCTGACGGCCGGCGGCGCACGGCTGATCCTGACGGGTCGCCGGAAGGAGGTCCTGGAGCCGCTCGCGCGTGAGCTGGGCGCGCAGTCCCTGGCGGTGGATCTCGCCGACCGGGACGCCGTCGATCGCCTGGCCGCGGAATGCGCCGAGGTCGACGTGCTCGTCGCCAATGCCGCCCTCCCCGCCTCCGGACCGGTCGTGAGCTTCTCCACCGAGGAGCTGGATCGCGCGCTCGACGTCAACCTCCGGGCCCCCATCCTGCTCTCCCGCGTGATCGGCGAGCGCATGGCCACACGTGGCTCCGGTCACATCGTGCTGATCTCGAGCCTCTCGGGGAAGGCGGCCACCCAGGGCTCGGGCATCTACTCGGCGACGAAGTTCGGCCTGCGGGGCTTCGGCGCGGGCCTGCGCGAGGACCTCAGGACGGCGGGCGTCGGCGTCTCGGTCGTCTTCCCCGGCTTCATCTCCGACGCGGGGATGTTCGCCGACTCGGGTGTCGAGCTCCCCCGGGGCGTCGGCACGAGCACCCCGGAGCAGGTCGCCGCGGGGGTGGCCGAGGCGATCGACCGCAACCGCGGCGAGCTCGACGTGGCCCCGGTGTCGATGCGCGTGGGTGCGAAGTTCGCAGGGCTCGCGCCGCGGCTCTCCGCGGCGGTCTCGCGCCGGGCGGGGGCCGACAAGATCGCCGGCGAGATGCACGCCGGTCAGCTCGGCAAGCGCTGAC
This sequence comes from Solirubrobacterales bacterium, assembly GCA_013695395.1. Lineage (GTDB taxonomy): Bacteria > Actinomycetota > Thermoleophilia > Solirubrobacterales > Solirubrobacteraceae > Paraconexibacter. The sequence goes on along the minus strand of JACDAP010000387.1, from coordinate 679 downwards.
GCGGACGGGGCGCATCCGGACACGCCCCGGCGGACGGTCATCTCGCGCGCTGCGAGGGCTCAAGCGTCGGAGGGATCCGCCTCGTGAGGTTCGATCGCCTGCCCGAACTCGGGGCAGGCCTCGTTCCGGCACTCCCAACCGTGTTCGGGGCCGGCCAACGCCGTGCTGGCGGGCTGGTCACAGGTGGGGCAGTTCGGCGTCGTGCTCATAAGCGTCCACTACCCGGCGCCGGCTGACCTCAGAACAGGGCCTTCCCAACTGCGCCCTTCTACGCCTATGGGTTCCGCGTGACACTGACTTAGGGACGCTCGGGAACGGTCCAACGAGGGCCAGTGTCGCGCGAAGCCCGCTCAAGCGGTCGCCTTGCTGGCGTCTATAGCGGCGCGCTGAAGCCCTTGCCCTTGCGCTTGGCGGTGCAGGTCTTGTAGCTCCGGCGGCCGGTCAGCACACGGCCGGTCCTGGTCACCGCGCGGATCTTCAGGGTGACCTTGCCCCGCGGGACCTTGCGCAGGTCGACGATCGCGACGAAACGTCCGCTGGTCCGCTTCGCCCTCGACCTCTTGCCACGGATGCTGATCGTCACGGACCGCAACGTCACCCCCGCGGGCTGGCGCAGCCGGATCGAGAACCTCCGGCGGCTGACGCACGAGCGCGTCGACGGCAGGCCGAGCGCTTGGGC
>JACDAP010000381.1 GCA_013695395.1 Solirubrobacterales bacterium | reverse complement strand
ACCCGGGCGCGCACCTGCGGGCGCTCCTCGCCGGTGACCCCCGCCAGCCAGACGGCGAGCTCCTCCAGCCGTCCGAGCGCCCCGGGCGGCTTGACGAGCTGGTCCTGTCGGTCCCGGGCCGCCGCCTGCGCGGCGGCGTCGAGCCCGCGGCTCACCCCTGGGACTTCCCGGGCTGCCAGAGCGGCTCCTCGCCGTCGTTGGCCCCGCGGGAGAGGATGAAGAGCAGGTCGGAGAGGCGGTTGAGGTAGCGCAGCACCTCGGGGTTGCCGTCCTCCACGAGCAGCGCGCGGCGCTCGGCGCGGCGGCAGACCGTCCGGCAGACGTGCAGGTGGGCGGCGGCCGGGGTGCCGCCGGGGAGGACGAAGCTCTTCAGCGGTGCGAGGGTCGCGTTGACCTCGTCGCAGCGCTCCTCCAGCCAGGTGACCTGTACCTCCTTCACGCGCAGACGCGAGCGGTCGCCCTCGTGGGGGACCGACAGGTCGGCGCCGAGATCGAACAGGTCGTTCTGCACCTGCCGCAGCCACGGCCCGTAGGCCTCCGGCAGGCCGTCGACGGTCAGCGTGAGCCCGACCTGGGCGTTCAGCTCGTCGACCTCCCCGTAGGCCTCCACGCGCGGGTGGGTCTTGGCCACGCGCGACATGTCGCCGAGATGCGTCTCGCCCGCGTCGCCGAGCTTCGTGTAGATCCGGGTCAGGTTGACGGTCATGGTCCGCGACTGTATTGGCCGCTTGGCGCGCTAGGCTCCCTCCCGTCAAGAACGGTCGGTGGTGTAAGGGAAGTCCGGTGAGAATCCGGCGCGGACCCGCCACTGTGATCGGGCGCATTGACCTCACCGCACGCGCGAGCAAGCCACTGGGACCGCCTCGGTCCCGGGAAGGCGCGGAGGAGGGCCCGGGAGCCAGGAGACCTACCTCCGACCGACAAGCCATCAACCCCCGTGGAAAGGGGAGGCCCTCCCATGAAGTCCACCATCCGTACCGGCGTGCTCGCCGGTGTCCTCACGCTCGCAGTCGCCGCACCGGCGTTCGCCGGTCCCACCGTCACGGTGCGCGTCGAGGGCCAGGCGGCGACGCTGCTGCCCGAGACCACCGTGACCCTGCCCGACGTCAAGGCGGCGGGGAACCCGTGCGGCGGCGCCGACGCGACCCGCACCGTCGCGGCTGCGCTGGAGGAGGCCACCAAGGGCAACTGGGATCGGCAGCAGTTCACGTCGACGATCCTGGACGAGAGCCACACCTTCGCCAACAACGACTACTGGGCCGAATGGGTCAACGAGAAGTACGGCGGTGGGGTCTGCGCCGACACGGTGCAGACCGGCGATCGGGTGCTCTTCCTGGTCGACGTGTCGGGCGCGAACTTCGAGCCCACCGTCTTCCCGATGACGCTGGCCGCGCCCGCGACCGTGGCCCCGGGAACCCCGTTCTCCGTGAGGGCGACCGAGTACACGAACGCCACCGGGAACCCCGGAGAGGGCACCGCGTCGGACGCCTCCGGCGTGAGCATCACGGGTGCCGCCGCCGCGGCCACCACCGGCGCCGACGGTCGCGCCTCGGTCCGCCTCGACGCCCGCGGGCCGACGACGCTGCGCGCTTCACGCGCAAACGGCTCGCGCTCGGTCCCGGTCGCCGTGTGCGTCACGGACGGGGCCGACGGCTTCTGCGCAACCGCCAAGCCGGGCGCCCCCGCTCCCGCGGCGGCCTCGCCGACGTTCAGCGGCCCGCTCTTCGGCGGCGACAACACCTCGAGCTTCGCGAAGATCACCACGCTCCAGGAGCAGAAGACCTACGAGCTCGGCGAGGCGCCGCGAGAGCTGAAGGGCACCGTCGACGACGACCTCGTCGGGGTCGACGAGGTGCGCCTGCGGATCTCCCGCAAGGACGGCGGGCGCTGCTTCAAGTACATCGGCTCGAGCGACCGCGAGGAGTTCGTCCGCACGCGGAAGTGCTCCATCAAGAGCTCCCGTACGTTCAAGGTCGGCGAGGACCGCACCTGGGAGTACCTGCTTCCCAAGGACCTGGAGCAGGGGCGCTACGTGCTCGACGTGATCGTCAAGGACCGGGCCGGAAACCAGACCAAGACCTACCAGCGGGGTCGCAACCGTGTGGTCTTCTACGTCAAGTAGGACGCTCGCGGCCGCCGTGGCCTGCTGCACCCTCGCCGTTCCGGCGGCGGGGGCGCAGGCCGCTGCAC
>JACDAP010000380.1 GCA_013695395.1 Solirubrobacterales bacterium | reverse complement strand
GATCCGGGCCTCGAGGACGCGATCACCGCGCAGTTCGCTCCGGGCATCTGAGCTCGCCGGTTCCCCGTCAGGCGCGGCGAGGTCGGCCGTCGGGTCGGCGTGTTCTCCGGATGAGCCATGGCAGCATCTAGCGAGCACGCCGGTCGAGCATCCGGCGCACCCGGACGACGGTCGCCGCCTCGTTCGCGGCGTGGAAGTCGTCCCACAGCAGCCGCAAGATCAGGTGCCCCGCGAGCTGGTAGTCCTCGTCGCGACGGTGATCGGCGTCGATCTGCGTGCGCCGCAGGTGGTACGCACGGCCGTCGAGCTCGACCACCAGCCGCTGATCCTCGTAGACGCAGTCCGCCTTATGGCCGCCGACCCATACATTCAGACCGCTCGGACGGGGGAGCCCGTGACGGCGCAGCAAGCGCAGGTAGCGCCGCTCGAGCTCGGACTTCGTGTGCGCCTGGTCGGCTTCAAGCAGCCGGGTGACGTTTCCACGCCCGGGGCGGCCGGGAGCCCGGCGCTGCGCTGCGGCAAGCGCCACGGGGGAGAACGTGCGCAGCGTGTCCGTGGCGGCGCGCAACTCGGCGAAGCTGCCCACGTCAGCCAGGTCGATGAGCGTGCGCGGCACGGCTGTGTGACGGAGCAGCCCGCGCCGCCGGACGTCGATCGGATCGAGTCGCTTGACCCGGTGGACCACGATCCCCGGCCGCGAGGTGATCGAGCGCGTGGTGGAGATGTGGACCTCGGTGTTCGGCTCCTTCCCGACGTGAAGACACGCCGCGCAGCTCCAGTGGGAGAGCGCAGACTCGGGGCCGCAAGCCCAGAGCGCCGAAAGCCAGCGACCCTCGTCGGTCAGCGCGCTGTGGCCCCAGGCGAAGACACCGTCGTGCAGGCGGGTGAGCCGTCCGACGCAGGTGCGTCTATAGATGGCCGTCGCGTCGAGCCCACGGCGACGCAGCTGATCGCCGTGCACCACGCCGTGCTGCCGGTTGGCGAGCGCGAGCAGCTCGAGTTCGCGCGGCGTGCTTCCGAGATGAGTCATCACCTCACCTAGGGAGCGCGCCGACCCGCAGGTAGCGCGGCGGCGCGCCAAGTTCAGCGGAGGCGCGGCGAGGAGGCTCCGGGACAGGGACTCGAACCCCAAATTCCAGATCCAGAGACTGGCGTGTTGCCGATTACACCATCCCGGAGCGCGGCCGTCGGACCTGCACGGCGAGCCGGGAGGATAGCGCGCTGCGCTCCTACGCCGCCGCCTGCTCAGCCCAGTCGCGGTAGAGCGCCCAGTAGGCGCCCTCGGCCTCGAGCAGCTCGTCGTGGGTGCCCTGCTCGACGATCCGACCGCCGTCGAGCACGACGATCCGGCCGGCTTGGCGGATGGTCGAGAGGCGGTGGGCGATGACGATCGCGGTGCGGCCCTGGAGCAGGCGGCGCAGGGCGATCTCGATCTGGCCTTCGGTGTGCAGGTCGACGTTCGAGGTGGCCTCGTCGAGGATCAGCATCCGCGGGTCGGCGACGAGGGCACGGGCGAAGGCGACCAGCTGGCGCTGGCCGGCGGAGAGCTGCACGCCGCGCTCGCCGACCTCGGTGTCGAGGCCGTGCTCGAGGCGTGCGATGAACTCGGCGGCGCCGACGGTCTGCACGGCGCTCTCGATCTGCTCCCGCGTGGCGTCCTCGCGGCCGAAGGCGACGTTCTCCGCGACGCTGCCGCTGAACAGAAACGCCTCCTGCGGGACGATCCCCAGCTGCTCGCGCAGGGAGCCGATGCGGATCTCTCGCAGGTCGAGGCCGTCGATGAGGATCCGGCCGCTCGTCGGGTCGTAGAAGCGTGCGACGAGCTTCGCGAACGTCGACTTCCCCGCTCCGGTGGCGCCGACGAGGGCCACTGTCTGCCCGGGCGGCACGGTCAGGTCGATATCGCTGAGGGCGCGCTCGATCCCCGCGTCGGTCTTGTAGGTGAAGGAGACCCCGTCGAAGCGGAGCTCGCCCCGCAGCGGGCTCGGCAGCTCCTGCGCGTCGGGTCCGTCCTCGAGCGTGGGCTCCTCGTCGAGGAGCTCGAAGATCTTGTCGAGCGCCGCCATCCCGGACTGGTAGGTCGTGTAGACCTGGGAGAGCTGCCCGATGGGGTCGAAGAACCCGTTCAGGGCGAAGATGAACGCGGTCAGGGTGCCGATCTCCGCGGCGCTGCCCGAGTCGATCGCCTGGTAGCCGCCGTAGAGGATCACGAGCACCGTGCCGAGGGCGGAGACGAACTCCACCGCGGGGAAGTAGGTCGCGTTGAGCGTGACCGTCTTCAGGTTCGCGTCCCGGTTGTCCGCGTTCAGCGCGGCGAACTGGCCGCGGTGCCGCGCCTCCTGCGCGAAGGCCTTCACGACGCGGACCCCGGAGAGCGACTCCTGGAGGTAGGCGGTGATCGAGCCGATGGTCTCGCGGGTCATCTTGTAGGCGTCGGCGCTCGCGATCCGGAAGATCACCGAGGCGGCGAAGAGCACGGGGAAGATGAGGAAGACGAGGCCCGCGAGCTGCGCGTCGAGCAGCAGCAGGATGACCACCGAGCCGATCAGGGTGAGGCCCGCGGTGAAGAGCGTGGTGACCGAGTCGGTGACCAGCGCGTTGAGCGCCTCGACGTCGTTGGTCATCCGCGAGATGAGCACCCCGGCCGGCTTGCGCTCGTAGAAGGCGACGGGCTGGCGCTGGAGGTGGCCGAAGATCTCGACCCGCAGATCCTGGAGCGCCCGCTGCCCGACCCAGCCGGTCAGGTACGTCTGCAGGTACGTGCCGACCCAGACGAGCACCGCAGAGCCGACGAAGGCGAGCACGACGAGGTCGAGCACGCCACGGTCGCCGGCCATGATGCCGTCGTCGATCGCCTTCTTGGCCAGCGGGGCCGGGGCCAGGGCGGCACCGGTCCCGATCACCAGCGCGACGAACATGAACGCGACCCGGCCCTTGTACGGGGCGAGGAGCAGCGCGAGGCCCTTGAGCTTGCGGCCGCGCCCGCTCGTTCCCTTCAGGCGCCGACGGAGCTCGTCAGCGCTCATCCGGCGCCGGCCGCTCACAGTCCCGCCGTCTCGGGCTCGCGGGGCTTGCGGGTGAGGAACACCGAGTCCGGCAGGCCCTTCTCCACGATCTCCCGGTACAGCCCCGACACCTCGAGCAGCTCGTCGTGGCTGCCCTGCGCGGCGATCCGGCCCGCCTCGAGCACGACGATCTCGTCGGCGAGCGCGATCGTGGAGAGTCGGTGGGCGATCACCAGGGTGGTCCGGTCGGCCATGACCTCGACCAGAGCCGTCTTGATCGCGCTCTCGGTGCTCGCGTCGACCGCGGAGGTCGCGTCGTCGAGCACGAGGATCCGCGGGTCGGCCAGGAACGCCCGCGCGATCGCGATCCGCTGGCGCTGGCCGCCGGAGAGCGTGAGCCCGCGCTCGCCGACCCGGGTCTCGTAGCCTTCGGGGAGGGCCGCGATGAAGCTCGCGGCCTGGGCACGCTCCGCCGCGCGCTCGATCTCCTCCCGCGAGGCGTCCGGCCGGGCGTAGGCGATGTTCTCGGCGATCGACGTGGAGAAGAGGAACGGGTCGTCGTTGACCACCGCGATCTCGCGCCTGAGCGCGTCGGGGTCGAGCGTGCGGACATCGGCGCCGTCGATCGCCACGGTGCCCGACGTCGGGTCGTAGAGGCGCGGGAGGAGCTGGACGAGCGTCGTCTTGCCCGAGCCGGTCGCTCCGACGAGCGCGACGGTCCGCCCCGCCTCGACCTCCAGGTCGATCCCCTCGAGCGCCGGCACCGGGGAGCCCTCGTACCGTAGGCCCACGCCGCGCAGGCTGATGCCGCCGCGGCCGTCGGGGAGCGGGGCCGCGATCGGTGGGGAGGCGATCTCGGGCGCCCGATCGAGGATCTGGAAGATCCGGGCGCCCGAGGCCGTGGCCCGCTGGGCCATCCCGAGCATCACGCCGAGCGTGCGCATCGGGGCGAGCAGCATCAGCAGGTACGCGTAGAAGGCGGTGAAGTCGCCGATCGTGAGCGACCCGTCGATCACGGCCCGGCCGCCGAAGTACAGGATCGCCGCCAGTCCCAGCTGCGGCAGGAACCCGATGAACGGGTTGTAGAACGCCTGCAGCCGCGTCGAGACCATCGACTGGGTGAAGACCCGCTCGGCGCTCGTCCGGATGCGCCGGTTCTGTCGGCCCTCCGCCGCGAACGCCTTGATCACGCGCACGCCGCCGATCGACTCCTCCACGTCGGCGGTCAGCTCGGCGAGGCGCTGCTGGACCTCCTGGATCGCGGGCCGGGAGCGGCGGCCGTAGCGGGCCGCGATGAGGATCACGAACGGCACCGGCAGCAGCGAGATCAGGGCCAGCGTCGGGTCGAGGAACAGCATCGCCCCGGCGGCCAGGATCAGCGTGAGCGCCGACTGGATGATGAAGATGAGCCCGTAGCCGAGGAAGAAGCGCACCGCCTGGAGGTCGACGGTCGCCCGCGACATCAGCTGCCCGGTCTGCTGGCGGTCGAAGAAGCCGAGCTCGAGCGAGAGCAGGTGGGAGTAGATCCGCTCGCGCAGGTCGTACTCCACGCCGAGCGAGACCCGGCCGGCGATCAGCCGCCGCGCGAACGTGAGGACGAACCGCGCGACCCCCGCGCCGACGATGAGCAGCCCGAGCAGGAGCAGGTCGTCCCGCCGGGCGTCGTCGATCGCGTCGATGCCCTTGCCCACGAGGAACGGGATCGCGACGGTCATGAGCATCGCGGCAATGGCCAGGACGAGCGAGACCCAGACCCCGACGCGGTGGGGCCGCAGGAAGCCGAGCAGTCGCTTGAACGTCACCATCGCCCGTCCACTCTAGTTGCCCCCGCAACGAGTTCCGAGATGCCAGGAGTGCCTGCTTGGTCACCTTGGCCAAGCGCGGTACGATCACGGCATGAAGGTGAACGTCGGCCAGGCCAAGACGGACCTCTCGAAGCTGCTCAGGCAGGTCGAGGCGGGGGAGGAGGTCGTGATCGCCCGCGACGGGGTCCCGGTCGCCCGGCTCGTTCGTGAGGAGCAGCAGACCGCCGGCCAGCGCTTCCTGGCATCGGAGGGGTCGATGCCGGAGTTGGCGGCGATCCTGGACGTCCCCGACTACACCGAGGAAGAGCTGGACGAGATCTACGACAACCCGATCTGATGAGGTTGCTGCTCGATACGAACGTCGTGCTCGGCCGCTACTCCCTGGCTCGCCCGCTCGGGCCGCGGGCCCGCGAACTGCTCGGAGGCGCCGACGAGCTCGTCGTGAGCGTCGTCGTGTTCGTCGAGGTCGGGATCAAGGTCAGGGTCGGCAAGCTCCCGGTCCCTGACGCGCTCGAGAACCGCGTACGACGAGACGGCATCCGCATCCTCGGCCTCACGCCTGCGCATGGACTGGCTGTCGGCTCCCTACCGCTCCACCACCGTGACCCGTTCGACCGGTTGATGATCGTTCAGGCCGAGGCCGAGGGTCTGACCATCCTGACCGCGGATCAGGGATTCAGCGCCTACGACGTTCCGGTGCTCGACGCGCTGGCCTGACACACCGCTCCCCATGCGCTTCGTCCGCGGCAGGACCCTTAGAACTTCTCGCGCCGAACCGTCGTCTTCTTTCCCTTGATCGTGCTGCCGCGCAGCGCCGCGATGACCTCGTCGGCGGCGTCCGCCGGCAGCTCGACCAGGGAGAAGCGATCCGAGATCTGGATCGACCCGATGTCCTTGCCCCCGAGCCGGGACTCCCCGGTGATGGCCCCGACGAGGTCCTGCGGGCGGATGCCCTTCTCCCGCCCGGCCCCGATGAAGATGCGGGTGGCCGGTCCCTGCGGCCCGCGGCCCGGCTTCGCTGCGCCGCCCTTGCCCTTGTAGGGCGCCGACTGCGCCTTGCTCTTCCACTCGGGGCGCGGCGCGATCTCCGGGATGTCCTGCTCGTCCGGCTCGGAGCCCGCACGCGCTTCGTGGGCAAGCTTGACCGCGGCGAGCGCGACCTCCATCAGGTCGAACTCGTCGGCTAGCGTCTCGACGACCACACGGAAGCGAGTCAGGTCGTCCTCGAGCAGGCTCTCGTGGAGCGCCGCACGGGTCGCCTCCAGCCGTCGCACCTGGAGATCGGCGACGGTCGGGACCTTCTCGACCGGGATCTTCTGCTTGATCAGCCGCTCGATCGTCTTGAGCTGGCGGTGCTCGCGGGGCTCGGCCAGCGTGATCGCCACGCCCTCGCGGCCCGCGCGGCCGACGCGGCCGATGCGGTGGACGTAGGCCTCGGGGGCCGCCGGGACGTCGAAGTTCACCACGTGGGTGAGCTGATCGATGTCGAGCCCCCGGGCCGCGACGTCGGTGGCGACGAGCAGCTCCGAGCTCCCGGCCCGCAGCCGGCCCATGACCTTGTCGCGCTGGTCCTGGGTGAGCCCGCCGTGGAGCGCCTCGGCCCGGTATCCGCGCCCGTTCAGGGTGTCGGTGAGGCCATCGACCTCGGCCCGGGTGCGGCAGAACACGATCGCCGCCGTCGGCTCCTCGACGTCGAGCACGCGTCCGAGCGCCGCGGCCTTGTGGGCCCGCTGGACGAGGTAGGCGGTCTGGCGCACGAGCGGCGCGTCGCCCTCGGCGGTCTTCGGCCGGGCGATCTCGATGCTGACCGGGTCGGCGAGGTGGCGTCGGGTCATCTTCTCCAGGCGCGGCGGCATGGTCGCCGAGAAGAGCACGGTCTGGACTCCGTCGGGCGTGCCCTCGAGGATCGACTCGATGTCCTCGGCGAAGCCCATGTCGAGCATCTCGTCGGCCTCGTCGAGCACCGCCAGGCGCAGGCCGCCGAGCTTCAGCACGCCGCGGTTCATCAGATCGAGCGCCCGGCCGGGGGTGGCGACGATCACGTCTACGCCGCGCTTGATGGAGGAGATCTGCCGCCCGGCGGGCTGGCCGCCGTAGATCGGGGTCACGCGGGCGCCGAGCTCCCGCCCGTACTTGTGGACCGCCTCGGAGACCTGCACCGCAAGCTCCCGGGTAGGCACGAGCACGAGCGCCATCGGGGCGCCGGTGCGCGGCTGCTCCGCGAGCCGCTCGAGGATCGGGAGGGCGAAGGCGGCGGTCTTCCCGGTGCCGGTGGCCGCCTGTCCGAGCAGGTCGCGCCCGGCCAGAACGGGCGGGATCGCCTCCTTCTGGATCGGTGTCGGCTCCTCGTAGCCGAGCGCGGTGAGCGCGTTGACGAGCTCCGGCCGAAGGCCGAGGGAGGCGAAGCTGGGGGCGGCTGGATCGGCGGCGGGGTGCGCGACGGGCGCTTCCGGGGTGGGTGTGCTCACGCCCCCAGGCTGACACGCCCGCGCGCAGATGTCCCGCCGGCCCCGGGCTGCGATGCTCCCCAGCATGCCCGAGACGCCCGTCGGTCTCTGCTCGAGCTGCACCCATCAGCGCATGATCCGCTCCGGACGGGGCTCGACCTTCTCGATGTGCGAACGGGGCCTGAAGGACGATGCGTGGCCGAAGTACCCACGGCTGCCGGTGCTGCGCTGCCGCGGCTACGAGCCCGCCGGACCCGCGCCCGTCCGGGACGCGGCGTGAACGACCGCGTCGCTCAGCGGCGCGGTAGGCCGAGGACCAGGTGCGGCGCGAGTTCGGCCTCCGGCGGGGGCACCCGCTCGGTGGCCGACGCCTGGACGCGCTCGGCCGCGAGCGGTGCGGGAGCGTCATCGGCGTAGACGAGGACCCCGCCGCAGCGGGGGCAGCTGCCGACCAACCGGAGGCCGTCAGCCATCGTCGGGCTGTGCCACGCACGTGCGCACCCGGCGCAGTGCACGAGGGGGGTCGTCATGCCTGGATTGTCGGCGGCCGGGCCGGGCGGCGAGATAGTCCGTTCGTCCAGCCGGGGTTGACGTCTAGTGCTTTCGGCTCACCAGATCGTCTGGAAGAGGAGAGCCACCACGAGCGCCTGCAGGAGCATGAGCGGCGCGATCCACCGGACCTGGGCGGGTCGCAGGACCTCGGCGGCGGCGACGCAGGCCAGGGGAACGAACGGCAGCCAGATCCGCTCGGTCTCCGCTTTGGTGAAGCCCGCCACCGAGGCGATCGCGATCACTGAGACGAGCGCGACGCCCGCGGGAAAGCGGCGCCGTGCGGCCAGGAGCAGCCCGGCCGCCGTCGGCAGCCCGAGGAGGGCGGCGAACGCGGTGGGCGAACCGAAGAGCCAGAACGTGTACGGACGGACGGAGGCCGCCGAGTTGCGGTAGTACGCCTCCGTGGCGCGCAGCGTGCCGATCGGGTCGTAGCCGAAGGCCAGGGCGAGGACCCCGTCGAAGACGAGCACCGCGACGCCACAGGCCGCGGCGAGCACGAGCGCCGTGCGCCAGCCCTCACGGACGAGGGCGAGGAGTGCGGCCCAGGCCCCGATCGCCAACAGCGCCCAGGAGAAGAACGCGGCGACAGCGAGCGCGAGGCAGCCCACCGCGCGCACCGGCACGCGGCGGTCGGCGAGCAGCGCGGCCGTGAGCGCGCCGACGAGCATGAAGACCGCGTCGGCCGAGGTGATCCCCAGGAGCAGCAGCATCGGGCTGAGCGCGGCGAGGACCGCGGCAAGTCGCGCCCGTTCCTCGATGAGCCCGACCGCCCGGGCGATCCAGTACGTGACGGCCGGGGTGAGCACCGCGGCGGCGATGCACAATGCCGCGAGCCGGTTCGCCGTGGTCAGCCCGAAGGTGTCGATGAGGAGCATCAGCGCGGGAGGGTGGCCGGCGACGTTGACCGGGAGGCTCGGCACCAGCTCCGCGAACCGGTCGAGGAAGAAGCCCTGGCCGTAGCTGAGCGCGGGGAGCCCCGGCAGGTACTCGTTCTTGGCCTCGAAGGAGCCACCGGGCCCCAGCACGAAGATCTCGCTCCACCCGCTCGTGCCGTGACGCGCCGCGTTGAGCGCGAGGCCCGGGACCAGCGCCAGCAGCGTGGTGAGGCAGAGCCAGCGCGTGCGCCCGGTCGCCGTGGCGGCGGCCAGCCGCGGCGCCGCGACGGCAGCGAGGGCGGCGATGAGGAAGGCGAGGAGCGCCCAGCCGAGCGCCGCCTCCGGCTCGTAGACGATGACGAACGGCGGCGTGGCGGTCCCGAGCCCGCCGACGGTCTGCCGGATCGCCGTTCCCGTTGCGATCGTCGCGAGCACGGCCAGGCCACCGAGCAGGAGGAGCGACCGCTCGCTGAGCGGGGGCAGGCGGCGGGGCACGCTGCCATCCTGACAAGCGTGCCCTCCGCGACGCATCGACCGCGACCGCGCCTGCTCGCCGCCGGGCTGCTGGCCGCTCTGCTCGCCGGGTGCGGCTCCGCGAGCCCGCAGGAGCTGCCGCCGGCCGCGGGCCCGGACTCCTCACCGCCGGCCGCGGTGGAACCGGTCGGACGCGTCTCGGCGGATGGCCTGCTCCCGCTCGGCCTCGGCCCGATCGGGGCCGCCCGGACCGCCGTGGACGGTGGGGCCCGGCAGGCGGTCGTGGATGGCCGGGCCCGAGAGGTGCTCCTCTCGGAGACCGGAGCGACCGAGCCGCTGGCCCGCGCCGACGCCGGCGTCGGCCCGACGCGCGCACTGTCCAACGGTCGCTGGCTGTGGGTGCTCGATACGCGCGGGGACGCGCTGCTCGTCTACCGGGTGCAGCCGGAGCTCGAGCTCTCCCGTCGGGTGTACCTGCCCGGTGCCCCGTTCGCGCTCGCGCTCGACCCCGTCAAGCAGCGCCTCTGGGTGACGCTGACGGCGACCAACGAGGTCGTCGAGTTCCCGGCCCACGGCAGGCCGACGGCGCTGCGCCGCTTCCCGACCGTCCGCCAGCCCGACCAGGTCGGGGTCGACGGGGAGCGCGGCCTCGTCTACGTCCGCGGCGCCGACGGCCTCCAGCGCTTCTCGCCCGGCCCGCTCTGATCAGGCGTCGGGTTCGCGGCGCGCGCGGCGGTAGGCGATCCCGAGGCCCAGGCCGAGCCCGATCACGCCGACGGCGACGACCTCGAGCACCGCTGAGCTGCCGCTCCCGGCGGCGGCCGAGACCGAGAGCACCAGGCCGAGGACGACCGCGACCACGAGGATGATCGGGTTGGAGCGGTAGAAGCTGATGATCCCGCGCATCGGTAGAGCGTAGAAGCGATCGCGCGCCGGAGTCCGGCGGCCATCTACGCTCTGGCGCGATGCCCGAGCTGCTGGTCGTCGCCACCACCGCCGCCCTGGACCCCCGCGATCTCGTCCGGGCGCTCGATCGGGCCACCGACGCGTCGGTCCGGGTCCGCAGCGCGCCCGGCCTGCTGGCCGAGGGGGACCCGGGGGAAGGGCTCGTCGTCGACGGGGCGCGCGCCCGGGG
>JACDAP010000376.1 GCA_013695395.1 Solirubrobacterales bacterium | reverse complement strand
ATCACTACGATATCCGCAAGCCCAGACAGCAGGCGGCATTCATCGCCCAGACCGGCTACGAATCGCAGTGGTTTCAGCGTTGGGTCGAGAACCTGAACTACTCCACGCCGCAGCGGATTCGCAACGTCTGGCCGTACCGGTTTCGCAGCGTGGGTGATGCCGTTCCGTACGTGCGCAATCCTCAGAAGCTGGCGAACTTTGTCTACGCGAACCGCATCGGCAACGGGGACGTGCATTCGGGTGACGGGTGGCGATTCCGCGGCAGAGGAATTTTGCAGCTAACCGGCAAGGACAACTACCGTGAGGCGCAGCTGGGCATGAAGATTCCACTTCTATCGCAGCCTGAGTTGCTGGAAGAAAAGGAGTACGCCGCGGCCTCGGCTGGCTGGTGGTGGCATAACCGCAGCTTGAACTACTTCGCAGACCGCGATGACATCGATGCCATCAGCGGCTACATCAACCGCGGCGACCCGGGCAAGACCGCGCACGGCGAAGATGAGCGGCGCGATGCGTACGTGCATGCATTGCAAGTGCTGGAGGGGTGATGTTCCAAAAGGCGCTTTCCTATCTGATCGGCCCGGCACTGCCGTACATCGCAGGCGCGGTGGCGATCGCTCTCACCGGCCTGCTGACCGCCTACATCGTGCGGGGCGCAAAACTGACCGAGGCCAAGGCCGACCTCAGATCAGCGCAACAAGATCTGGACACCGCCCTGCGGACCATTGCCGGCCAGAAGCAGGTGCTGCAGGAATGCAGCGACCGGACTCAGGCGCTGAAGGTGGCGGGCGACAAGAATAGGGCGGAAGCGGAGCAGGAGCTAGCCAGGCTGCGCAAAGCGGCGGAGAAGTATCAAGCCAGCGACCGGAGGCTGGCGGCGCTCTCAGCGAGTCCTACGCCTTCTGGGGCAAGCTGCAGCACCGCGCTAGCTGCCATACGAAAGGAACTGCGGAAGTGAAGTGGCCAGCCTGCCTCGTCAACCGATCCCGCGCGGACGAGCCTAAGCATTGCGGGACTTGGCGCCATAACTCTACTGGCCTGATGGCGGTAAGCGCGTTAATGCTATCAGGATGCGGAGCGATGATTCCGCCACCGCCGCAAAAAGTCTTAGTTGCTGTACCGACGCCGTGCTTGCCTGCAACCCTACCGCAGCGCCCGAAAATATCAACCGATGCCGAGCTGTCTGCCATTGACGACTACAAATTTACGCTCGAGATATTCATTGAGCGGCGGAAGCTTTTGGACTACAGCGGCGAGCTTGAGGCTGTCCTATCCGCTTGCAAATGAAGGCCGCTGCTTGCAACGCACACCCTCAATCCAGCCAATCGACCATTCTTTGCCGGCACTATCCCAAGCTCGATATGGTTCACCAGGATTTACCCACATGGCGGCACCACGGAATACGGGAATCTGTGTTCTAAGGCCGTCTCGTACATCCTCGCGAACTGAGAGCGATTGAAACTCTGGCAGCGCGTCTACTTCTTCTGGTGTCATGGTCCTCGATCCCGTCTTAGATTTAACCGTCCGCGAATTCCTAGAGCGAGCCACGCGCCAGATCGTTGCGGCTTCCACGACTGAGCCGGCCTTCGATCGTCGCGTGGACATTTTTTACGATGTTGTCTTCGAGGATCCCAAATCCTATTTGTTCAGCGGCAGAAGGCATCGGGTTAGAACGCGGTTGAAGGTTACGTGCGTGAGTCTGGGGCCGGAGGGTTAGCTGAACTTTTCGGATCGACTTCAATTGTTTCGATACCTGCGGTCCTAGCTTTGCGCACCATGTCGGCTGTACCGCGGCCTCCCGGAAAGGCTAAGACCACATCTGGTTTGCCTTCATCCAACATCTGAGCGTTCCGGATTGGGCCCGCGGCTTTGCCGTGCTTACTCCAGTCTGCTTGGAATTTGTTGACAGCCACGCCGTGAGTTTTGGCCCACTGATCGGCTAGCTCATCAGCACCAGTGGCGCCGCCGTGAATGACTGTGGTGACTTCTTGGTGCACGCTGAGGGAATCGAGCCACGAATTGACGTTCGTTGCATTTGTGTAGTCCCGGCCACCGCAAACAAGAACCCTCATATGTCCAAACCCGACAAGCTCCCGATGCTCGATCCGAACGTTCGGGGCATATTCGACCTCATTGTTCGCACGGTGGTTGAGATTCGCAAGGAACGGCAAACCCGCGAATACCGCGATGGTGCGGAACGCAGGGAATTGTCTGCTGTGCATGCGCGCAAGCTCAAGGAGTTTGACGCGAAGGCGGAAGCGTCCACGCCTACCGCCTAACCCGTGCCGTCCTGCGACGGGCAGTCGCCACCTAATGGCTGGCCACCGCCGCCCACTTGATCGAGCTGCGGACGCGAAAGCTGCGTTAGCAATTCCTTTGCAGCCGCCGTGCTCGCCTCGCTTGGGGCTTCGATCTGCAAGCCCAACAAGCCGATCAATCTGTTTTCAAGATATGTGCGCTTCATGCTGTCCCTCCTATTCGACCATCACGGTTGGGCAGGTGGGGTCAAACTCACTTGCTCCGCCGCCCACTTGGTTCAATTCTTCGTCCGTCAATGCAATGAGTTCGGTCATGGTTTTCCTCCTTCGAGCATGATGGTGACTCCACCGCCCACCTTGTCCAGCTCGGCATCGTTCAGGGCATCGACCACGGCAATCGTGACTGCCTCGGACGAAATGCTCAGGCGGTTATGAGCGATCCGCTTGGCTTCCAGCAATTTGCGTAACTGTTCTTCTTCCATTTTTTATCTCCTTGGTTTGTCCGGTAGCGCCGGACTCGCTACGGCGTCTGTCATACAGCCTTCGCAATCGACCGCTGATTCGCGGAGAGGCTGCGCCATATCTCAATGATCGCGTCGGCCCGCGTCCGCTGGAATCTCATGTACTCATCCTTCTCCACTGCCGCTCGCAAGCCATCGAGCGCTATCTTGTAAGCGTCTGACGCCTTCGCCTTCATGTCCGCCGCAGCCGCGGAATCGCCCGCGGCCATACATTCGACGGCGATCCTGGCTCGTAGGTGCGGCAACTGTTCCTCGATGAATAGCCGCTCGGCCCTCGCCTCCGCCGCTGGCTTGGCGTTGTCCTTGAGCCATTCAAGCGCGCGGAACAGGGCGGCATCATCAATCATGCGATTCTCTGCCGCTCAACGTCCAGCGGGATCGGCTTGCGCGTCATGCGCGGCGGCTCGGTGTCGGTCTGCACCATCTGCCAGAACTCATCCAGCATCGGGCGCATCCACAGCCAATACTCCTCGCTGTAATCCACATGCCATATCCGGAGCGATTCGGTTCTGGTTAGTTCGTCAAATCTCCATGCGACGAAATGACAATGCGGCACTCCAGCGAGATGCATTTGTCCCTGTAGCTGGCACATGTTGTAGACCGGCACGTCCTCGTACATTCGATTGAAAGGGCACTTGAACTCAGTCGTGCGATCACCGACTCGTCCGTCGATGTGCGCGCCTAAATATTCAAGCGAATACCAGCGCTGCTGATCGGTCACGATCTCGCCGGTATGTGCTTCGTATGCGGCCACGGCGAGCGGCTCGCTGTCATTGCCGTGCTGGGTGTAGACGTTTCCGTCGAATGTCTTGCGGCGAGTCATCAGGCGCCACAGTTCAGCGCGCGAACCGTAGGGACTGATGCCAATGGCGCCGGCAAATTGGGAGGCGCCCAAATAGCTACTTGGCATTCGCCTTTTCTTTGCATCCGTTCCACCAGGTTAGATCGTGTTTAACGGCATGGTCGCGTAAGGCGTTTGAGGATTCCTTCCACGCATCCTGGAGTCGCATGATTCCTTCTTGCGATACGGCAGTCATGTTGGCTTTCCAGCTTTCATATCCCGCGGGCGGCTCGACTTCGGAGGATTGGACGGCGCCTTCCTGCGGCGGCTTGTCTTCTCCCGCGAAGCCGGTTTCCAGTGGCATCTTGGCCCACAATTCATAGGCCAGACCGAACGTAAATGCAGCGGCCATACAGACGCCTCGGCGGTGCGTGTCGGTGACATCGCGCGCGGTAATCTTGTCCAGCGGAACCGAATTGTTTTTGGTGTCCATAATGGCCTGCGGCACTTCCGTTGTGACGGTGCCGTCGGCGTGCTTGAATCGAATCAACAGGTACGCGCCTACCGGTGCTCGATGCAATAGCCCGCCATCTCCCGTGCGCACTAACTCCGGTAGCCAACCCGGCGCGTGTTCGCGTAGCAGCTGCACGGTGCGCGCCCAGTTGATGTAGCTTGCTTTGAAGCTACCGCCGCCAAGTGTTTCCACCAGCGATTGCGTAGCGACGCCGGCTAGGTTTGGTAATTCTGTCATTCAGCGCTCGCGTTCTCAACTTCAGACGGATCAAACGTGATCATGAAGTCCACAATCTCGCGCTGACTCGCAACGCTCGCCTTGAACTGGCCGCGCACGCAGTGGCCGATGGCTTGCGCTTGCGATGAGGCTTGCACCAGGCGCGGCTTGTCGCCGCCAGTTACCAAATAAATGCGGTTGTTCGCTTTCATCTAGGCCACCCTTCGCTTTTTCTGTGCGGCGTATTGGCTGAATCTTGCCAACACGGTTCCAACCCACCTCAACGCGGTGCGCTCTGTGTTTTGCTGCTCCATCTCAAACTCTGTTTGTGGCATCACACGCGCCCAAAGATCGGCGCGTTGCTTGTCATTAGCTGTTGCCCAAATTGCCGGGGCCGCAAGGGCAATCAGAGTGTCGATGCGCTTCTGATGATCAAGAACAAAGGGGTTGTCAAGATTGAATTGAATCCAGCCAGCCTTACGTGTGATGGCAGGTCTGCATATCTCAGCGTCAACGCCTAAGTGCTTGAACTGAAACTGCCAGGTCTTTACTGAGGAGGATTCATCAACCGAGCCGGAGTGTTTCGGATCGACCTTTTCCGCTTTTGTTCGCTTCCTTTCGGTCTCGATAGAAATCACGGTCCCAGATTTGGTGGTTCGTGGATTGCGACGCTCACGTATTTTCGCTTCGCCGTTCAGGCTAGCGGCGATGGCCTCTGAGCCTTCATCTTCCAGTATGCCGGTCTCGACCGACTGTCCTCTGTCGTAAGCAATATCTAAGAGGTCGGTGAGTTGCGGAATGATGGCGGCGAAAAAATCTTCGCGTTCGGCAAAGTCCAGCTTATGGGTGTCGAGACGCCATTTCGGAGAGCGCGACTCCTCCAACAATTCAAAATAGCCCCATATCTGGGCCCCCGGCCAATCGTCTGTTCCATCGAGCAATGCGCGATCATTCATCAAGCGACCGGCGCAGCTGACGTACCACCCAGCATCCCAAGTCTGATTGCTGGAGTTCTCCATTACTCCAACAACAGCGCGATAGGGCTTTCCTTCAAACGTACCCTCCAGTGTTCGCTGCTCGATCAATGCTGGGCGCGGTGCGGGCTCAAGCGGGCTGTCATTGATCGTCATCATCAACCCGCGCTCCAAGGCAGGCAGGTAAATCTGCTGCCAAAGCTCTCGACACTTACGCAATCCTGCGGATGCGAACGCTGACTGCTTGAGAATGCCGCGCAACTCAATCGTCGTTCCCGTACCTTCGGCTCTCTTTGGATCTAGTTCCTGCCAACTCATACCTTGGGCGCCGCTCATGTCACCCCAAGGGATGCGAGCTTCGCGTCGCCAGCCGCTGTGAAAGGTAACAACGCGCTCCTCGTCGCACAACATCGCGGACGCTTGTTTTCCACCCACTCCATATCGTCCAACTCTCGCAGTACGAGACGCATCCTCTTGTGTCGAACCGAATTCTGCGAATCGGCTCAAGTCACCGCATCCAACTCCGTTATCGCTAATGACAATGCGATTGCGCTCTTCGCTAAAAGTGATCTGGATCAAATCAGCCCCAGCGTCCATGCTGTTGTCGATGTGTTCCGCTAGAGCGCTTGCGACATTGAGTCGCATGCTTGCTCTAATCGACGCGATGAAGCTCGCATGAAAAATAATCGGATTGGTTTTCATAGGTCGTTGACCAGCGATACAACTCGCTGTTTTAGTTTTGGATGCCACTCCGCAGGGCATTTAGCAAACAGTTTTTTCAGGCCGGCATCGACTCGATCGACGAAGCCTTCAAAATCAAACTGCCTGGGCTTAGCCGTCCTGGGCTTGCGCGCGACCGCTGTTTTGTGCGCTTCCTTCAGTTTCTTCTCGCCAGCCTTGACAGCCGGCAGCAGCTCCGGCGCGTGCTTGGCAACGTCCATTGCCTGCCGCGCTTTGTGTTGGCTCACGTTTGCCGTCTTCTGTAATTTTTCTCTCTGACGAACGGGCTTTTTGCCTGTGGGTTGAAAACTACCCGTAGGCTCTCGTGGTTTTTCCTTGGTCATTTCGCGCTTCCATTGGCTGTCTTTGGTTCTGGTGTATTCGTCGTACTCCACGACTAGAGCAGCGCGCTGATCATCTGTTAGATCACGCCTGCAGAGGTTGCGCGCAAAAGCGAAGTCGCCCTCGGTGCCCTGGAAATTAAGGTCAGAGAAATTAACGAACTGAGGAGGAATGCCCGCCATTGCGCAGGCGCGCAAGCGATGTCTGCCGTCAAGGATTCGCCCTTCGTGATCAATAACGATTGGATCGATGAGACCGTGAATCTCTACGCTGCCTGCCAATTC
The DNA here is from genome assembly GCA_013695395.1 of Solirubrobacterales bacterium. GTDB lineage: Bacteria > Actinomycetota > Thermoleophilia > Solirubrobacterales > Solirubrobacteraceae > Paraconexibacter. The sequence continues at coordinate 1,127 of JACDAP010000376.1, read as the reverse complement.
GATGAACGAACGATCTCGATCACCAAGAACCGGGAACATCGCGCACACCGGATGCACTCGATAAGTTGGAGCGTTATTCACGGTCACGGCATTACCCGATCAGCATCGCGTGTGAACTCTTGCGCACCGGCTTCACGCGTACACCTCGATGCAGATAGGCCAGCCCATCGCGCTGAACTAAGTCTGTGCCGCTAATGAATACGCCAGCCGGCCAATAAATAAAGGGCGCTGGCCCCGATAGATCAAGCCCTGCCCACGTCTTAGCTGCAACCTTCGGCGCGAACATGCTGACCGGCAACGCTGCGAAGAGTCCGAATAGGTTGCGGCGGTTCATGCCGCCTCGCGCTTCAACCGATGCACGTTGTTCGCATGCTGCCGCGTTGCCTCGAGCATTGCTCGTGCTCTCGCAATGGTTGTTCGCACATCGTCCCCAGCGTGATCTTTGCGCTTCGCTGCGTGCACCGGATGGCCGATCCAGTTCGGGCCCATACCTTCTCGCAGCCGTTTCGCGCGTTGCTGGTTGCGCTCGACAAGCTCGGCGTCGGCTTCTATCGGTGCCAGGTCAATCTGCACGAGCGGTTCTAATTTCCACATATCCCCTCCGGTTATCTCAAAGCGACATACCAAAACAGCACGCTCACAATCACCAGTAGCGCGATAACGGTGAACAACCACTGCCGGGAAGTCGGCGCGGGCTCGGGTGTTCGTGGCATGCGCGGTGCGGGCTTGGATGCAAACTGCTCTTCTGCGCCGCGGGCGCTGCCCCGGGTTTGCTTCATTGCTTTACGAGGTGCATCGACGGACTGACGACCCTGACGATCGCCTTGACGCCTACACCGTCAGGAACCGTTTGCAGCGCTTGCAATAGCGCGGCGATGGTGTCTGCCGCGACTATCGTTGAATGACTCCGCGTGCCGTTTAGACATAGAGTTACGCGGCAGATCATTTCCACTCCTTCTGCTCACGCAACATCACCCGATCAACCATCGCGTGCCACAAGCCTGACCACTGCGCGGCCTTGCGGAGCCGCCAATCGTCCATGCCCTCATGCGAAGCGCGGACACCGATGCGCAGGAACACCGCGCCAATCTCCGCGAGTTCATCGTTGTCGGTGAATGCGATGGCAA
>JACDAP010000348.1 GCA_013695395.1 Solirubrobacterales bacterium | reverse complement strand
AGCAGGACGTGGTCGGCCGGCACGCCGGGCTCGGGCTCGGCGAGGCCGGTCACGACGGGCTTGGCCGCGGCCACCCGCTCTCCGCGTTCGTGCAGGATCGCGCAGATCGCGGCGGCCAGCACCGACTTGCCGACGCCCGTGTCGGTCGCGGTCACGAAGACGCCGCGGATCAGGCCGCCCAACCCTCGAGCCGCTCCTGCCGCGGGCCCGACGCCGCCGCGACCGGGATCCCCTCACCGGGCCGGAAGCCCGCTTTGAGTGCCGCCCGTCCCAGGGTCCGCGCGGCCTCGCGCAGCTCCTCCTTGGTGTGCGAGGCCATGACGGCGAGCCGGAGCCGCGAGGTGCCCTCCGGGACGGTCGGTGGCCGGATCGCCTGCGCGAAGACCCCGAGCTCGAGCGCCGCCTCGCAGATCGCCATCGCCTGCCTCGCCTCGCCGACGACCAGCGGGACGATCTGCGTGGAAGACCCGGCCACATCGAAGCCCTCGCGGGCCAGCTCGTCGCAGAGCGTCCGGGCACGGGACTGCAGCTGCGCCACGCGCTCCGGCTCCTCGCTCAAGAGCTCCAATGCCGCGAGTGCGCCGCCGAGCGCCGCGGGCGGCGGAGCGGTGGAGAAGATGAACGGGCGTGCCGTGTTGACGAGCAGTTCCCGGACCAGCGCGCTCGAGGCCACGAAGGCGCCGTAGCTGCCCAGTGCCTTCCCCAGCGTGCCGACGATCACGACGTGCTCGGCCCCGTCGAGCCCCGCCTCGGCCACTGCCCCCCGCCCTCCGGGCCCGACGCAGCCCGTGGCGTGCGCCTCGTCCACGATCAGCCGAGCGCCCCGGGCCGCCGTGAGCTCGCCGAGCTCTTCCAGCGGTGCGAGATCGCCGTCCATCGAGAAGACCGAATCGGTCACCACGAGCGCGTCCCGCTCGGGGGCGCGCTCCAGGAGCCAGCGCAGGTGCTCGACGTCGTTGTGCGCGTAGACGGCCGTGCGGGCTCGGGCGAGGCGACAGCCGTCGACGATCGAGGCGTGGTTGAGCTCGTCCGAGCAGATCAGCGTGCCCTCGGTGCCGAGCGCCTGGAGGACCCCGAGGTTCGCCAGGTAGCCCGAGCCGAAGACGAGCGCGCGCTCGCTGCCCTTGAAGGCGGCCAGCCGCTCCTCGAGCCGCTGATGGATCGTCATCGTCCCGCTGACCAGGCGCGAGCCGCCGGCGCCCGCGCCCCAGCGCTCGGCGGCGGCAACGGCGGCTTCCTTGACCCGCGAGTGGTCGGCGAGGCCCAGGTAGTTGTTCGAGCAGAGCAGCAGGACCGAACGGCCGTCGAGCATGACGTGCGCGCCCTGCGGCCCGCTCACCAGGCGCGTGCGGCGGCGCAGGCCCGCCTCCTCCAGCTCGGCCAGGCGCTTCTCGATCTCGGCCGACACGGCTACAGGCCGTGCGGCAGGCCCGAGGCCGTGAGCTCCCGGTCGTCCGGCCAGCGGTTCGGCGCGCCGTCGGGGCGCTCCGGGATGACGCCCTTCTTGGCGAATCGGAGCTGCTCGGCCGGATCCCACAGCTTGATCTCGATCCCCGCAGCGGCCGCCTCCTCCGGAGTGTCGAGGAACGCCTCGACGACGTCCGGGGTCTCTCCGTCGAGCCAGCCGGAGCGGTTGTCCGGGCGCGGCGCGGTGCCGTTGTCGGGCTGGCGGGCGATGTTCAGGCCGAGATCGGTGAACATCGTGCGGTCCTCCTCGGGCGTCGAGCCGAGGGTGGTGAGGAAGTTCCCCATCATCACACCGTTGAGCCCCGCCTTGACCGCGAGTGCCTGCAGCTCCCCGATGTTCTCCACGCGGCCGCCGCAGAGGCGGAAGAGCGCCTCGGGGAGGACCAGGCGGAAGATCGCGATCCACTTCACGGCCTCCCACGGATCCATGTGGTCGCGGTCGCCGAACTTCGTGCCCGGTCGCGGGTTCAGGAGGTTGATCGGGACCGAGGTCGGGTTGATCTTCGCGAGCTCGAAGGCCATCTCGACGCGCTGCTCACGCGACTCGCCGAGGTTCAGGATCCCGCCGACGCAGGTCTCGAGGCCCGCCTCCTCGACGGCCTGGATCGTCCGCAGGCGGCCCTCGTAGCGGACGGTGGAGGAGACCTCCGGGTAGTAGCTCTCGGCCGTCTCCACGTTGTGGTGGACCCGCTGGATCCCGGCCTCCTTGAGCTGCTTGGCGCGCGTGGGCGACATGTGGCCGACCGACGCGCAGCGCTTCAGGTTCGTCTCCGAGGCGACCAGGCGCGCCCCTTCGAGGATCTTCTCGAAGTCCCGCTTCGAGAGCCCCTGCCCCTGGGTGACCATGCAGAACCGGTGCGCGCCCGCGGCCTCGGCGGCGCGCGCGTGCTCGAGGATCTGCTCGGGCTCCATCATCGCGTGCAGCGGCGTCTCGGCCTCGGCGAAGCGCGACTGGGCGCAGAAGCCGCAGTCCTCGGCGCAGCCGCCGGACTTCGCGTTGACCAGGGAGCAGAGGTCGGTGGCGTCGCCGAACTGCTCCTGCCGCGCGAGCCAGGCGCGCTCGACGAGCGCCTCGATCTCGGCGTGGTCGGTGATCTCGCCGAGCCGGCGAGCCTCCTCGCGGGTGATGAGCGACGGCATTCGCAAAAGCCTAGGCGGACGGACGGACGGGTGCGGTGCGCCCCGCCACCTGCGGGGAGATCCCCGAGGTGACGATGTGCGTCGACCATGCGTCCAGCTACGGTGTTTCGACGTGTCCGCGGGGAGCCTCACCACGCATGCACCCTTCACCCTGATGAGTAGCGAGCACCCCATCCGCGTCTTCCTGTGTGACGATGTCAAGGCCTTCCGGTCCCTCATGCGGTTCGTCCTCGAGGAGGAGAGCGACATCGAGGTCGTCGGTGAGGCCGCCGACGGACAGGCCGGGGTCGACGGGGTCGGGCGGGAGAAGCCTGACGTTGTGCTGCTCGACCTCTCGATGCCGATCCTCGACGGGCTCGAGGCGATCCCGTTGATGCTCGACGTCTCGCCCGGGACGAAGATCATCGGCCTCTCCGGCTTCACCGCGGACAAGATGGCCGAGACGATGATCGCGCAGGGGGCGGTGGCCTACTTCGAGAAGGGCGCCGACCTCGACGACATCGCCAAGGCGGTCCGCGCCGCCGGCGCATCGACGAGCTGACCCGGTCACACGGTCCGCGGGTGCGCAGGAACTCCGCGCACTGTCGCGGAACTGCGGAGCGATCGTGCCATCTCAAGCGCGATCGCCCACGGGGCTCGTGCCACGTGATGGGCTCGCGCCATGTGGTTCGGCATTCTCACCCCCGGCGCCCACCCCTCTCGCCGGAAGCCCACCGCGGAGGCCACGGTCTTCGCCTGGACCCCCGACGGTCGGCACCGGATCGACGGGCCCCTCGCCGCGGTGCACGGCGGGCTGCGGGTCGTGCGCCGGCAGTTCTACGAGGAGGGACTCGCGGCGAGCCCTCCGCGCTGCTTCGTCTGCCTGGAGCCCTGTCCGGTGCCCGACCTGGAGGCGCTCGACGAGCCGCGGGAGCCCGAGGATCCGGACGGCGACCACCCCGACGCGACGGAAGGCGCCGGCCCGGACGGGGGGCTGTGGGTCGGCGGCCGCTCGCGGCCTGCACGGCCCGAGGAGCTCGACGCCACGGGCGCCGCGCTCTTCGCCAACGTCCACCTCGCGGGTCTCGACGGCCCGGCCGAGACGCCGCTCGACGAGGAGGCGCTCATCCTCTTCCCGGAGCTCAGCCTCGCGTTCGCCACGCCGCTCGACGCGGTGCCGACGGCGCTCGCGTTCGTCGCCTCCTCCGAGCTCGCACCACCCCCATCGGTCTGTGACGCGTGCGGATGCTCGCTGCCCGGTGACGTCCGGATCCGGGACGCCTACGAGGCACGCGAGGGGCTCGAGCCGCGGGCGGGCAAGATCTCACGGACGAGGCGCCAGCGCGGCGGCGGGCACGGGCGGCGCCGTGCCGCATGAGCTCACCGGCCTTGGTGGACCCGAGCAGCGAGGCGGCTTACGATGACTCTCATGGCCGCCTCCACTGTGCCGCAGCGCATGAGCGTCGAGCAGTTTCTCGCCCTGCCCCCGGACCCGTGGTCGGCCAGCACGCGCGAACTCGTCGACGGTGAGCTCGTCGTGGAAGACCCGACCTTCGCGCATCAATGGGCGGTCCTGAACCTCGCGGCCGAGCTGCGGTCCTGGCACCAGGGGGCACCGGATCGTGGGCGGGCGAGTCTCAACATCGACACGATCGCCGGCGAGCGTTCGATCTTCAAGCCCGACGTCCAGTGGTGGGCCGACGGACGCGTTCTCCCCGACCCGACCACGCGCCCCTACCCGCTCGGGGAGATCGTCGCGGAGGTCCGCTCGCCGTCGACCTGGGCGGTCGACGTGGGCCGAAAGCGCGCAACGTATGAGCGAGAGGGCGTCGCGGAGCTCTGGTTGGTCGACCCGTTCTCGGAGACGGTGCTCGTCTTCGCCCGGTCCAGTCCTGAGGCCCGAGCGTACGACCTGACGCGAGAGCTCGCCGCGGCGGAGCGTCTCGAGAGCCCGCTGCTGCCCGACTTCACGGTCGTGGTCGGCTCGCTCTTCGAAGACTGATCATTCGGTGAGCTCGACCACGAGCGGCGCGTGGTCGGAGGGCTTCGTGCCCTTGCGATAGTCGCGCTCGATGCCGGCTCGGACCAGCCCCGGAGCGAGCTGCTCGCTCACCAGGGCCAGGTCGATCCGCAGGCCGAGGCCCTTGTGGAAGTGCCCGGCCCGGTAGTCCCACCAGGTGAAGTGCGTGCGGTTCGGATCCTCCGCGCCGACCGGATAGAGCGCGCGGTAGGCGTCGAGGAGCCCGCCGGCGGCAGCGAGCCCCGCGAGGGCCTCGCGCTCCTCGGCCGTGACATGGGTGGAGCCCTCGAACGCGGCGGGGTCGTAGACGTCCACGTCGTCGGGGGCGATGTTCATGTCCCCCATCACCACCGTGGGCTCGCCGTGCAGCGCCGCCACCCGGTCGCGCATCGCGGCGAGGAAGCGCAGCTTCTCCGCCCACGGCTCCGAGCCCACCGCCTGCCCGTTGACGACGTAGACGCTCGCGACCCGCAGGCCGCCGACACTCGCCTCGACCCAGCGCGCCTGGTCCGGCCGCGCCTCACCGGCGAGCCCGCAGCGCGGATCGGTCAGCTCGAGGCCCGCGCGGGCGAGGATCGCCACCCCGGCCCAACGTCCGCCGGAGTGGTGGACGGCGGTGTAGCCCGCCTCGGCGAGCGCGGCCACCGGGAAGGCCTCCGGCGCGCACTTGGTCTCCTGCAGGCAGACGACGTCCGGCTCGTGTTGGGCCACGAACTCGAGCACCCGCGGCAGGCGCGCCTTCAGGGAGTTGACGTTCCAGGTGACCAGCCGCATCGCGGTCACGCTACGCGAGCGAGCTGCTCGAGCATCGAGAGCTCGGGGTCGCCCGGACCCCAGAAGGCGTGCTGGGCGACCGCGCCGCCCGTGCGGTAGGCCGCCGCCTGCGGCAGCGGGAGGGGATCCCACTCACCGACGTCCCGCACCCAGCCAGAGCCGTCGGCGAGCTCACCCAATACGACATGTGAGATGGCGCGACCGAGGAAGTGCCCCGCGTGCGTGGTGAGCTCGAGGTGCAGAAGCGGTCGCCCGCCGTCCGGCACCACCGCCGTCCCGGCCACCTCGGCCAGCGCGGCCACCGAGCGCTCCAGTACCGGGTCGCCGGACGCCCAGACGGCGGTCGCGGTCACGTAGCCACGGGTGAAGACCGGCGCGCGCGGCACCGCCTCGAGTGCGACCTCGATCTCGAACGTCTGCCCCTCGAGCCCGCCCGGCCGCAGGGCGGTGAACCGGCCTGCCGCGCAGCCGATGTCCGGCCAGCGGGCCGGGTCGGCGAGCAGCGCCACGGCCGCGGCCGGATCGGGCAGCGCGACGTGGGGATAGGTCGAGCGCTGTCGCTGCGCCTGGGGCGATGCGGGCGGGGTGAGCGCGCCGAGCGCCGCGTCGTCCAGGCGGCGGCTGCAGACGAAGCGCTCCGCCTCCTCCGCAGTCGCGAACGCGACCCCGTGGCGGCGCCGCGCCGGATCCGCCCAGGCCTCCGTGAACCAGGGCCCGAACATCCGGTCGGCGCCGGCCAGCAGCGCGGGGCGGTCAAGGCGCAGGCTCCCGCGCAGCCGAAGGCCGGTGTAAGCGACCGCGAAGCCCCGCAGATCACGAGCGCCGAGCCGGCGGCCGGCGCGCTCCCAGGCGGTGTTGAGGATGCCGAGCGCCAGGCGGAGGTCGCCCACCGAACGCTCGCCGCCGGGGCGTGCGTAGAACGAGGCGTTCAAAAAGTCGGTGACCCAGCCCACCGCCCCGGGGGAGGCGATCGACGACCCTGGCATCCGCGCGAAATTGAGCTCTGAGCTCACCCCTGCGTGGTAGCAGACGGTCCGGCGGTCAGTGCGCCGAGCAGGACCGGGTCCTCGGCCACGCCGCCGGGGCGGCAGCGGGCGATCAGGTCGTCGCGGCCCGCGCACGGCACCGCGACCCCGCCCACCTTGGTGATCACGCTGCGCCGTGCGAGGACGAGGTGGCGGACTCCGTTGGGGGCGAGGACGAGCGGCCCCTCGCTCGTCGTGAAGGCGAAGGTCGCGCCGCCGGCCAGCGCGCGGGAGCCGTCCGCGGCCGGGATCACCTTCGCCATGCGGGCGCCGAGATCGCCCAGAGCGCGCGTGAGGCCCTGCTGGTTGCGCGGGTCGGGATCGAGCGTGACCTCGACGGCGTCGGCGGGCACCCGCACGCCGTGGACGCGCGCGGCGAAGGCG
>JACDAP010000345.1 GCA_013695395.1 Solirubrobacterales bacterium | reverse complement strand
TGCAGACACCGGGCGCTCCGCTGGCCGCCCGTCGCCCGCTCGTCGAGCTCTCCGCGCGCCAGTCCGAGCGGATCGCCGAGGCACGGCAGGACGCCCAGGATCGTGCCCGGACCGCGCTCATCGCGATCCTCGCCGGCGGCGGCCTCGCGCTCGCCGCCGCCCTCACGCTCGTGACCGCGATCGTCCGGGCGGTCCGCCGGCCGCTCGATTCGCTGGTCCATGCCTCCGGGAGGCTCGCGGCAGGCGAGCCGGAGATCCGCGTGCCCGAGGACGACGGACCGGGAGAGCTGCAGCAGCTCGCCCGCGCCTTCAACGCCATGGCCGTCGACGTGCGGACCGCCCAGGGCCTCGTGGAGTCTGAGCGCCGCCGCCTGGCCACCACGGTTCGCGCGCTCGGCGACGCGCTGGTGATCACCGGCGAGGACGGCCGGATCGAGGAGGCCAACCCACGCGCGGACGAGCTCGTCCCCGAACTGCGTGTGGGCCTGGAGATGAACCCCCCGGTCCCCCTGGAGCAAGCGATCGCCGCCGAGCACGAGATCGAGCGCGACGGACGCACACTCGCCGTCACCGCCGCCCCGCTCGCCGACGGCGCCGGCCACGTCTGGACCATCCGCGACGTCACCGAGCGCGCCCGCCTGGAGGCGCTGAAGAGCGACTTCGTCGCCACCGCCTCACATGAGCTCCGCTCGCCGCTGACCTCGATCAAGGGCTTCGTCGAACTCCTCGAGAACACCGCGGGCCTCAGCGACCGCCAGCAGGAGTGGGTGGAGATCGTGAGCCTCTCGACCGACCGCCTGGTCGCACTCGTGGCCGACCTGCTCGACGTCACCCGCCTCGAGGCCGGCCAGGTCGAGCTGCGTCGCCGCGCGACCGACGTCCCCGCGCTGGTCGACGAGACGGCACGGCTGCTCTCCGCCCGGATGGCAGACCGTGGCCAGCACTTCGAGGTGCATGCCCCCGCAGAGCTCCCGCGCGCGCTCGTGGACCCGGACCGCCTGCGCCAGGTGCTCGTCAACCTCCTCACCAACGCGCACCTGTACTCGGGAGAGGGCGGACGGATCGCGGTCGACCTGCTCGCCGAGCAGCGCACGCTCATCGTGCGCGTCGTCAACAGCGGCCCCGGCATGACGACCGAGGAGGCGGCGCACATCTTCGACCGCTTCTCCCGCGGCTCGTCGTCCAGCGGCCCGAACGGTACGGGGCTCGGCCTGGCGATCGTCAACTCGCTGGTCGAGCTGCACCGCGGGACGGTCCGGGTGACCTCCGCTCCCGGAGAGGGCGCGACCTTTGAGGTCCGCCTGCCGGGCGCGCTCGACACCGAGCGGTACGCGCCCCGCGGGCACGGTCGCGAACGGGTCGCCGGCCGGCACGTCCTCGTGGTCGACGACGACCCACAGGTCGCCCAGCTGATCGCCACCCACCTCACCGCCTCGGACGCCACGAGCCGGGTCGTGCACTCCGGTGAGGCCGCGCTCGCGGCGCTGCGGGAGGAGGCCTTCGACGCGATCACGCTCGACATCCTGATGCCGGGCATGAGCGGCTTCGAGGTGCTGCGCGCGCTCCGGGCCGACCCCGCGCTCGGGTCGATCCCGGTCGTGGTCGTCTCGGTCTTCTCCGGCCGCGAGGCGCTCAGCGGAGAGTGGGTCGTCCCCAAGCCGATCGAGGCGGACGCGCTGGCCGACGCGCTCGGCGCCGCCGTCGTCACCCAGCGGATCCGCGTCCTCGCCGTCGGCCCGCCGGCCTCGCGGCCCGAGCTCGACGAGGCGCTCGACATCCTCGGGATCGAACACGAGTGGGCCACGGACGCCGACTCGGTGGCCGCGATGTGCAGCGTTCGCCACTACGAGGTCGCGCTCGTCGACGCCGGCCTGGCCGCCCCCCACGCCGTGATCGATGCGCTCGACCTGCGCGGACGCAGGCTCCGCCAGGCCGTGCTGATCTTCTCCCCCGACGGCACCGACCCGGGCTTCGCGCGGCTCGACGCCGAGCCGGTCGCCGTCGCCGACGCGGGGGCGGCCGTGATCGGCCTGCTCGCCCCGACACCCGGCGAGACGGCAGCGGGGTAGGCTCGGACGCGGATGGGGGATCCGACCACAGAGCTCGAGCAGCTCCGTACCGAGCTGCGCCGCCGCGAGGCGGAGGTCGCCGAGCAGGAGCGCCAGCTCCAGCGCTACGCCGCCGACCTGCGGGAGACCTTCAAGCAGGAGCGCGAGCGCGCACAGCAGCTCCGCGACTCCTACGTGGCGACCGTCCGAGCCCTGGCCAACGCGGTCGAGGCGCGCGACGCCTACACCGGCCGCCACGCCGAGCGCGTCGCCAGCTACGCGCTGATGATCGCCCGCGCGCACGGCACGACGATGGCCGACGACCCGCAGGCCGAGTTCGGCTTCCTGCTCCACGACATCGGCAAGGTTGCCGTTCCCGACGCGATCCTCTTCAAGCCCGAGCCGCTCAACGAGGCCGAGCGCTCCCTGATGGAGCGGCACGCGCTCGTCGGCTGGGAGATCCTACGCGACGTCGACTGGCTGGCCGAGGCCAAGGCGGTCGTCCGCCACCATCACGAGCGCTGGGACGGGGACGGCTACCCGGATCGGTTGGCCGGAGAGGAGATCCCCCTCGCCGCGCGGATCTTCGCGGTCGCCGACACGCTCGACGCCCTGACCACGGACCGCCCCTACCGGCCCGGGAGGTCCCTCGCCGTCGCCCGCGAGATCATCGCTGCGCACGCCGGCACGCAGTTTGACCCCGCGGTGGCGGAGGCGTTAGGGCGCCTGGACGACGACGCCCTGGACGCCGTGCGCGAGGAGCACACGTGAGCGCCAGGATCGTCCTGATCGTCGACGACGATCCGTTCATCCGCAAGCTGATCGCAACGACCCTCGAGGACGTCGCGGGCTTCGAGCTGCGGGAGGCCTGCGACGGGCAGGAGGCGGTCGAACTCGCCGAGGCGGTCGCGCCCGCGATCGTGTTCCTCGACGTGAACATGCCACGCCTGGACGGGATCGTCGCCTGCCGGAAGCTGCGCGAGCTCCCCCAGGCGAGCGGGGCGACGATCGTGATGCTGACCGCCGCCGGGCCCGACGCGGAAGCCGACGCCCGTGCGGCGGGCGCCGACCTCTTCCTCACCAAGCCGTTCTCGCCGCTCGAGCTCCTGCGCCTGGTCGACCAGCTCGGTGGCCGCTGAGGCCTACCGCTTGCCTCTCCCGTACATGAACTTGATCGCCTTCTGCAGGCCCTTGGTGATCTTGGGCTTGTAGGGGTACATCTGCGGCTCGTCCTTGAGGGCGAACCGGGTGACGAGGATCGACTGGTGCTGGCAGAACTTCCGGATGCCGCCCTTGCCGTGCCGGGTGCCCATGCCGCTGGCCTTCGCGCCGCCCATCGGGAGCTCGAGCGCCAGGTAGTTGATGAGCGCGTCGTTGACGCACACCGCGCCGGCCTGGATGCGCCGCGCGACCGCCTCGCCCTTGGCGACGTCCTTGGAGAAGACGGAGGCCGCCAGGCCGTACGGGGAGTCGTTGGCCAGGCGGATGGCCTCCTCGGCGTCGGCCACCTTCATGATCGGCAGCGTCGGTCCGAAGGTCTCCTCGGTCATGCACTCCATCGTGTGGTCGACGTCGACCAGGACGGTCGGCTCGAACCAGTTGCCCGGCCTGTCAGCGCCGCCGCGGTGCCCGCCGACCAGGACGCGCGCGCCCTTGGCCTTCGCGTCCTCGACGTGCCGCTCGACGATGTCGACCTGCGGCGGAAACGTCATCGAGCCGACGTCGATCGTGCCCGCGTCGCCCGGGAGCCCCTGGCGCAGCGAGCGCGCCTTCTCGGTGACCTTGGCGACGAACTCGTCGTAGATCGGCTCCTCGACGTAGACGCGCTCGACCGAGATGCAGGTCTGCCCGCCGTTGAACATGCCGTACATCACCGCGAGATTGGCGGCGCGGTCCACGTCGGCGTCGGCCAGGACGATCATCGGGTCCTTGCCGCCGAGCTCCAGCGAGACCGGGGTGAGCGTCTCGGCCGCCTTGGCCATGATCTTCTTGCCGGTCGCGGTCGAGCCGGTGAACATGATCATGTCGACCTGCTCGACGAGCGCCGCGCCCGTCTCGCCGTAGCCGGTGGCCACCTGCAAGACGCCCTCGGGCATACCGCACTCGAGCAGCCCCTCGAGCAGCACCTGGGAGGTGAGCGGGGTGATCTCGGAGGGCTTGAGGATCACGCTGTTGCCCGCGGCCAGCGCGGGGATGCAGTCACCGAAGGAGTTCGTGACCGGGTAGTTCCACGGGCCGATGACCCCGATCAGGCCGAGCGGCTCGTAGCGGAGCACGAGCTTCTTGCCCTTCACGAACGGCGAGGCGGTGGAGACCTTCTCGTCGGCCAGATACGGCTCGGCGTTCTTCGCCCAGAAGCCGAACGCCGCGACGCCGTAGGACCAGTCGGCGAGCTGGGCGTCCTCGTAGGCCTTGCCCGTCTCGGACATGACCACGCGGATGACGCGCTCGGCGTTGTCGGTCATCCACTTCTGCATCCGCTTGAGCACGCGGGCGCGACCTTCGAACCCGAGCGCGTTCCAGGCGGGCTGCACCGCGCGGCCGCGGGCCGCCATCGCGGCGATCTCATCGCCGCCGAGCACCGGGACGTGGGCGATGACCTCGCCGGTCGCGGGGTTCTCGACCGCGATCTGCTCGGACTCATGGGCGCTGCTCTCCGTCGTCTGCTCTGTGACTGCCATCCCGGACCTCTCGCTCGAAGACGTTTGACGAACTGTCAGCGTACCTCAGAGGAGCGAGAGGCCCGGTTGTGCCGGGACTCAGTCGGTGACCGTGAGCTCCGTGATCTTCGCGTCGTCTTTCGGACGGTCCTGGCGATCGGTCGGAAGGCGCTCGATGACGTCGACCACGCCCAGGCCGCCGGTGACCTCGCCGAAGACCGTGTGCTTGCCGTCGAGCCACGGCGCGGCGCCGGTGGTGACGATGAAGAACTGCGAGCCGTTCGTGTTGGGACCGGAGTTGGCCATCGCGAGCGCGCCGCGGGCGACCTTGTGCTGGTTGAACTCGTCCTCGAAGGCGTAGCCCGGACCGCCGGTGCCGGTGCCGAGCGGGCAGCCGCCCTGGATCATGAAATCCTTGATGATCCGGTGGAACGTGAGGCCGTCGTAGAAGCCGTCGGCCGCGAGCTTCTTGAAGTTCTCGACCGTCTTGGGCGCGTCGGCGTCGAAGAGCTCGATCGTGATGTCGCCCTGCGTGGTCTTCATGGTGGCCGTGGACATAGAGGGGTCCTTTCGGGAGAGGAGCGGAGCCCCGACCCTAGCCACCACCGCCTATCCGAGAACCTTGAGCTCCTTGACCTGGATCGTCCGGCCACTGTTCGGCGGGACGGTGAACCAGAAGGTGACGTAGCGGTAGTTCGCCCCGCCCTTGGGGAAGAGGATCCGCTCGGTGCCCGAGAGGTCCGGGCGCGAGGCCGGATGGTCCCAGCGGGTGTCGAGGATGTCGGGCGGAAGCGTCCCGCTGTCGGTGGCGTAGGCCTCGAGACGGCCACCCTTGGTCCCGACGGTCAGCTCGACGCCGCGGACCTTCTTGCGGCTCTCGAGGTCGACCGTGAGCCCCACCTGGAGCTCGGCGCCGTCGTCCTTGGCGGTGAGCGCGAAGCTGGTGCCGCTGTCGCTGTCGTAGGCGTCGGCGGTGTCGCCGGGGCCCACGGCGCGCTTGTACGGGTCGTAGACGGAGACGCTCTCGGCACCGAGCGCGATCGCCTCGAGCTTCGCGTCGGACTCGTCGCTGCCGCCGCCGCTCGCGCTCGTCCCCTGCCCGCGCTTGGCCGGTTCGGCCTTGGGCTCGGGCGTCGAGTTCCGGGTGCTGCTCGGCGTGGTCGGCGTCTGCGTCGGCGTGATGATCGGCGACGGCGTGGGCGCCGGGGTCGGCACCTGCGCGGTCGTCTTCGGGGCCGTCGGCAGCTTCGGCGCCGGGGTCTCGACGGTCGGGGGGGTCTCGGGCACCGGCGCCGGGATGACGGGCGCGGCCGGGGCGGCCACGGCGGGCGGAGCCTGGGCCAACGGCGTTCCGTCGCCCGGGACCGACGCGATCGCCTCGCGGTTGGCGTCCGAGCTG
>JACDAP010000315.1 GCA_013695395.1 Solirubrobacterales bacterium | reverse complement strand
GCTCGCGGCCGAGCTCGAGCGGCTGGCCGGCCAAGCCGCCGCCGGCCCCGCGTTCCCGCTGCGGATGATCGGCCTGCGGGAGCTGCGCTCGCACAACTCCTGGATGCACAATGCCCCCAAGCTGATGGCCGGCGGTCGCAGCCACGCCGCTCGCGTCTCGCCCGAGGATGCGGCGGAGCTCGGGCTCGAGGACGGCGGGCGGGCGCGCGTGACCTCGCGGCACGGCTCGCTCGAGCTCGACGTGCGGGTCAGCGAGGAGATGACACCCGGCGCGGTCGCTGTCCCCCACGGATGGGGCCACGCGGGCGGCTGGCGGACCGCCAACGCGGCGGGCGGGGTCAACGTGAACCTGCTGGCCGGCAGCGGGACCGGGGACCTCGAGCCGCTGGCGGGGATGGCGTTCTTCAACGGCATCCGGGTCCGCCTGGAACCGGTGCCCGCCGAGGATGCGGCTGTCGCGCGGGGCGAGCGGGCGGGCGGGCGGGCCCCAATCCATGGGCGCGCTTAGCCTCGCTTCACGTTCGTGGGATGATGTGGGTCTATGAGTGACGCTGTGTCGACTCCGACCACCGGCGAGACCACCCAGGTCGGCGCCATTCCTCTCGTGGGCCACGCGACGCGAAGTCGCGCGCTCCACGTCCCGAAGCTCGACCCCGGCGAGTATCTCGCGATCGAGGACGGGGGTGAGGTCGTGGTCGTCGCCCTGACGCAGGACGTCACCCACATCGGGCGCGCCTTCTCCGCCGACATCCGCATCGAGGCCGCCGCGATCTCCCGGCGCCACGCGCTCGTGGTCCGCGAGGAGGGCGTCGTGCAGGTGCTCGACGACCGTTCGGTCAACGGCGTCTGGGTCAACGGGGAGCGCGTCGAGCGCGCCACGCTGACCTCCGGCGACCGGTTCACCATCGGCGGCGTGACGCTGCAGTACGTCGCGGTCGGCGAGGGCGAGCCGCAGCCGCCCACCAGCTGATAGGCACAGACTCTCACAGAGTCGGCTCAGAAGTATTGGACGGACCACGGTGGGCGGACGTACGCTGCTGTTCTCTCCGTTCCACCCCGCAGGACCGCGACGCCCCCGACTCTCCTCCCGGGGGCGTTGCTCGTTCCGGAGCGGGTCGTAGGCTCCGGGCATGGAGCTCAGGCACCTTCGGTACTTCGTGGCGGTCGCCGAGGAGCTCCACTTCCACCGTGCGGCCGAGCGGCTGCACATCTCGCAGCCTCCGCTCTCGCAGCAGATCCGCGCACTCGAGGCCGAGCTCGACGTGCTCCTGCTGGAGCGCAACCGCCGCTCGGTCTCGCTCACGCCGGCCGGATCGGTCTTCCTCCATGAGGCGCGGGCGATCCTCGACGCCGTGGAGGCGGCCACTGAGGCGGCCCGAAGTGCGGCGCGCGGCGAGTCCGGCCGGCTGGCGATCGGCTTCGTCGGCTCGGCGATGCACGGTGCGCTCCCGGGGGTGCTTCGGGAGCACCGGCTTACGCACCCGAACGTCGCGCTTGCGCTCACCGAGCTGCCCACCGCAGGCCAGCTGGAGGCGCTGGCGAGCGGTCGCATCGACGTCGGCGTCCTGCGCCCGCCGGTGCGCGAGCCGGGGCTCGCGTTCGCGACGATCCAGACCGAGCCGTTCGTCGTCGCCCTGCCGAGCGACCATCGGCTCGCCACCCAGGAGGAGGTCGCGCTCGCCGACCTCGTGGAGGAGCCGTTCGTGCTGCTCTCGCGGCGTGAGGCGCCCGGTCTGCACCTCTCGCTGGCCGAGGCGATGTCCGCCGCCGGTGGGGTGCCCCGGGTCGTGCAGGAGGCCCGGGAGATGCAGACCGTCGTCGGCCTCGTCGCGGCCGGGCTCGGCGTCTCGCTCGTGCCGGCCTCGGTGGGAGACGACGCGCACCACGGCGTCGCCTACCGGCCCGTGGCCGGGACCGCGCCGGTCGTCGAGCTCGCGCTGGCCTGGCGGCCCGACGCGCTCAGCCCGGTGGTGGAGGCCTTCCTGGTCACCGCCGACCCAGGC